>JAKAZX010000278.1 GCA_021826485.1 Pseudomonadota bacterium
CCGCCGGAACTCACCCTTCGCGTCGTCCGTAACGTCATCCATAACGATAGCTCGAACACCCCAGACCAAGGACGTCCAAGCACATCCGTCCGTCACAGCGGAAGAAGGGCCGCAAAGCTGCGATTACTGTTGAAGCGCTCGCAGATGCCGTTTGTCTGCGGGCTCCGGGCCTTGGTCCGAGTGTGATCGATATTCTCCACCGCCAGGTAGAGCTCGTATTCGTGGCTCTCGGGCCGCCCGCAATATTCCGTGCCGCGGTCGGTCAGTACCCGACTGACCGCGATCTGGTGCTCCTCGAAGAAGGGCAGCACGCGGTCATTCAAGGTGTCTGCCGCAGTGATCGACGTCTTCGTGTCGTAAAGCTTGGCGAAGCCGAGCTTTGAGTAAGTGTCGATCACGGTCTGCTGGTAAATGCGGCCCACACCCTTGAGCGTACCGACATAGAAGCTGTCCTGGGCGACGCAGTAGCCCGGACATTCGCTGTCGAATTCGCCGTGGGCCTCCTTGTCCTGCTTGGCCTTTTCCATGGCCGCGACCTGACTTTCGGTCAGCAGGATGCCGTCCTGGGCCACCTTGGCCTCAAGGGCCTTGAGGCGCTTCTTCATGTTCTCCAGGTCATGGCGCTGCCAGACGCAGCGGACGCCGAACGGCGAGATGGACAGGCCGCGCCGGCGCAACTCGTTCGATACCCGCGCTTGCCCCCAGGTCGGTTGCTCGATGGTAATCTCGACCACCGCCGCCTCGATCTCGGGATCGACCCGGTTCTTCAGGATCGGCTTGCGCCGGCTGATCTCCTGCAATGCCGGTTCGCCACTGGTCTCGTAGAGGTCCTTGAAGCGGTAGAAGCTGTCGCGCGAGTAGCCCATCATCTTGCACGCTTGGCTCACGTTGCCCAGTTGCTTGGCGAGTTCCAGCACGCCGAGCTTCGGGCGGATGATCTTCTGGTTCTGGGTCATGGGGCGCTCCGATGTTTGCCCCCGGTGGTGGTGCTGCCGCTTCGGTCGGCTCCGCCTCCCTGCGCGACAGCACTACCACCGGACTGTGGCCCACCGATTGAAGCCGTGACATCAGATTAAGTCTAGACTTCTACATTTAACTTGAGAGGCCGGCTCCTGCTTGCTGCTGTTGCCCCAGGCGGGGCGGTGATGCAACGGGCCGGGACGCGGAGGCCCCACATACCGCAGCGTCCCGGCCCGTTGCATCACGGGGCGCTGTCCTCGCCACCCGCGCCGCGAACGCCGTCGGCGTCAGGTAGCCCAGGCTCGAATGCGGCCGCACCGCGTTGTAGTGCCGCCGCCATTGCTCGATCACGACCTTTGCCTCGGCCCGCGAGCGGAACCACTCCAGGCTCAAGCACTCATCGCGGAACTTGCCATTGAAGCTTTCTACCACGCCGTTCTGCCACGGCTTCCCCGGCTCGATCAGCGCCGTTTCGATGCCCTGTTCGACGATCCGCCGCAGCATCGCCCGCGAGGCGAATTCCGGCCCGTTGTCCGAGCGCAGGAACGCCGGCGCTCCGCGCGCGCTCACCAGCCGCGACAGTATCTCGATCACCCGGGGCGAGCGGATGCGACCATCGACATCGATCGCCAAGCCTTCCTTGGTGAACTCGTCGGTCACCGTCAGGCACTTCAACTGCTGGCCGTTGGCGCAGCGGTCGAACACGAAGTCGTAGCTCCACACCTGGTTCGGCCCCGTCGGCGCCTGCGGCCGCGGACGCGACGCGGCCACCCGCTTGCGGCCCCGCTTGCGCGGCACCTGCAGGCCGCCCAGCCGCCACAGCCGATACGCCCGGCCGGGGCTCATCGCATACCCGTCCCGGGCCAGGAAGATCCGCATGCGCCGATACCCGTAGCGTGGATACTGCGCCGACAATGCCTTCATCCGCTCCATCGCCTTGGCGTCCTTGGCCGGTTTCACACCGCAATAGCCCAGCGCCGATCGCGCCACCGAGAACAGCGTGCAGGCCCGCCGTGCCGAGAGACCATGCTCCCGGCCATACGCCACTTGCCGCCGGCGGGCCGGCACGCTCACCAGTTTTTTGCCGCCACCTCGCGCATCACCTCGATCTCCAGGTCACGCTCCGCCACCAGCTTCTTCAGCCGGGCGTTCTCCGTCTCCAGCTGGCGCAGCCGGCGCACGTCCTCAGTGCGCAGCGCCCCGAACCGCTTCCGCCACGGGTAGATCGTCTGCTCGCTGACCCCATGCCGCTTGGCCACCTCCGCCACCGGCTCCCGATCCGCTTCGCGGATGATCCCCACCACCTGTTCGTCCGTGAACCTCGATTTCCGCATCGCTCCCTCCGTCCAGGGAGCCAGTCTCTCAACTTTGCAGCGGTCCGAAAATCCGGGAGCAGGTCACCGTGACCGGCGACGATTACGACACCAGTGGCGTTGCCGCCCGGCTGCTGCCGATGCACCGGGTCATCGTCTTCGACCGTCCCGGCTTCGGCCACAGCGCGCGACCGCGCGACCGGCTGCGGAGGGCCAATGAACAGGCGGACCTGCTGCACGCGGCCCTGCGGCGCCTCGGCGTCGCGCGGCCGGTGGTGGTGGGCCACTCCTGGGGCGCGATCGTGGCGCTGGCGCTGGCGGTGCGGCATCAGGCCGATATCGCCGGACTGGTGCTGGTGTCCGGCTACTATTTCTGGACGCCGCGCCCCGATGTGCTGCTGGTCGGCACGGCCGCGATCCCGGTGCTGAGCGACATCCTGCGCTACACGCTCTCGCCGGTGTTCGGCTGGCTGACGATGCCGCTGCTCAGACGCCTGATGTTCGCGCCGGCGCCGGTGGGCCCCGGTTCCGGGCCGAATACTCCGCCGCGATCGCACCGTCCCGCGCGCCTCGTCCCACCACCGCGTACGGCGTGCCGGCGGGCGCGTGACCACGCGGCCCTTGCAATTGTGCATGGGCCATCCACCTACCATCCAACGGGATGGTAGTAGCGACAATGAGCACGGTGCATGAACTGCGGCCCAAGCCGGCCGCGGACAGCGAGAAGATCACGATCAACCTCGGCTACGTCGATCTCGGCCATATCGATCTGATGGTGCAGCAGGGGTTCTACTCCAACCGCACGGACTTCATCCGCACCGCCATCCGCAACCAACTCGACCGCCATGCCGACGTGGTCCGCCAGTCGGTGGCGCGGCAGACGCTTGACCTCGGCCTCCGGCACTACACCCGGGCCGACCTGGAAGCGGCGCGCGACAGCGGGGCGCCGCTGCACATCAACGTGCTG
Organism: Pseudomonadota bacterium; assembly: GCA_021826485.1. Lineage (GTDB taxonomy): Bacteria > Pseudomonadota > Alphaproteobacteria > Acetobacterales > Acetobacteraceae > JAFKFJ01. Next base: position 3,241 of record JAKAZX010000278.1, read on the forward strand.
GGACTGGCGAGCATCGCCCCGGACGTGACGCCCGAGCTGGCCCGTGCGGCCATCGCCGCGGTGACGGTGCTGGGCGCGCTGCACGCCACCCCTGAGGTCAAGGCCGCCCTGGCTGACCGCACGCGCTGACCCTGCCGGTCCTGGCGATCCATCGACGACGGAAGCCGATCCCGGTTCCGAACGGGGATGCCTGTCCGGGTCCCCAACATGAAGGCCACTGCCATGAAGCACATCATGCCTGACGCAATTCGGGCGGCGACGCATCTCACCCGGGCCGGCCGGCTCACGGAGGCCAGCACAGCCCTGCAACGCCTGCTCAGCGGCCAGGTGACACCAGGCAGCGCTGGCGCGCCGGACAGTACGGACGCGCAGGCCCGACGCGGGCCGCCGACCATCGAGGGGGTGGTCGACGCGGCGGGATCGAGGCAAGACCGGCCGGCACCACAGGATGCGCCGAGATTTGCCGACGGCAGTGGCCGAACGACCTTCGGGACCACGACCTTCGGGAATGAAATAGGCGCCCTGCCGGAGATGCCGGCGGCGCTGCGTGGCCTTCTCGACAAGGTCAGCCACGGCGCCGTCCCGTTGCAGCGCAGCGGACGGGCACATCGGTCCCCCGTCCCTGCCAGCGTCGCCGTGCCGCCGGGGGCGGAATTCCTGACGGCCACATTCGGCAACCATGCCGGCAGCCGGAGCTACAAGCTCTATGTGCCGAGCGGCTATCGCGCGGGTCAGCCCATCCCCCTCGTCGTCATGCTGCACGGCTGCACGCAGTCGCCCGACGACTTCGCCGCCGGCACGCGCATGAACGAGGCGGCCGAAGCCCATACCTGCCTCGTCGCCTATCCGGCACAGACCAGTGCCGCGAACATGCAGAAATGCTGGAACTGGTTCAGCGCCGCCGATCAGCAGCGCGACGCCGGCGAACCGTCGCTGATCGCGGGGATCACGCGCGCGGTGATGCGCGACTACACGGTCGATCCGCGGCGGGTCCATGTCGCCGGCCTGTCCGCCGGAGGTGCCGCGGCGTCGGTGATGGGCGAGACCTATCCCGATCTCTATGCCACCATCGGCGTGCATTCGGGCCTCGCCTGCGGGGCGGCCCGCGACATGCCCTCGGCGTTCGCCGCCATGCAGCGCGGCGGCGATCACTCCCCGCGCGCCGCGACAGGACAGCGCGTTGTGCCGGCCATCGTGTTCCACGGCGACCGCGACACCACGGTCAACCCGAGCAACGGCGAGGCGGTGGTGGCGCAGGCGGCGCGGGCGGAGAGGCTCCGAACCCACACCGAGATGGGTCAGGTGCCCGGCGGCTACGCCTGGCGCCGCACGTTGCATACCGACGTGGACGGGCAGACGGTGGCGGAGCACTGGGTGGTTTCCGGGGCCGGGCACGCCTGGTTCGGCGGCAGCCCCGCCGGGTCCTACACCGATCCGCGCGGACCCGATGCCACGGGGGAAATGCTGCGCTTCTTCCTGGAACATCCGCAGTCCACGCCGGCCCGCGCCTGACCACCGCCAGGAACGCCACGGCCGGTTCGGTGTCATGCCGAACCCGGATCGGCGGCCAGTTCGATCCACCTTGACGCAGGATGCCACGGCCAGCCGGTCCCGGGCCGGCACCGCTTCCGCACTCCCCTGCATCAAGGTTTCGAAATGCTCGACATTCTGTCTTCCGATGGCACGCGCGCCGGCTTGCGGCGCGGCACGAAGATCACCGGCGCCGCCGTGGGCGCCACACTCGGCCCCTGTGGCCGCTCCGGCGGCGCGCATGATCCGCTTGCCGTGCCAGATGCGGCACCCAGCGGCGTCGCGGTCGTCAGATCCCTGTGCTTCGAGAAACCGGGCCGAGGCCGCCGGCGCCGCCCTGCTGCGTCAGGTGGCGGAATGGACCGACGAGGCGGCAGGCGATGGCACGGCCGGTGCGATCGTCATTGCCCAACTGCTGGCGCGCGAGGCCATCGCCATGGTCGGGCTGGGCTCCGACCCGGTTGCGCTCCGTCAGGATATTGCCGCGGCCCGGGACATGGCGGAGCAGCACGTTGCCGGACTGGCCCGCCCGGCCGGCAGCATTGGCGGAAGGCAAACGACCGCTGCGCGGACGCCCCCGGCGCAGCCCTCCCGGTGCGTTGTCGGGAGCGTCGTGCCGGGTGGCGGCGTCGCCTTGCTGTCGGCCGCGCGGACACTCGCGGCATTGGGTCGGCGGACCGGCGGCACGGACCGTCATTTCCGCCTTGCCTGTTCGGTGGTCCACCGGGCGCTGGAAGAGCCGTTCCGGCACGCGCTGCAGAACGCCGGCATCGCGCCGGTCCGGGTGATGCCCCGTCTGCTCGACCACGACGATCCGGACCAAGCGGGGGTGAGCCTGCCGTCCGGCGAAGTGGTGGACATGCTGGCGGCG
>JAKAZX010000279.1 GCA_021826485.1 Pseudomonadota bacterium
GGCGCCGGGTAGCAGAGCCGCGACTTCGTGCACATCGACGACGCCGTCGAGGCCTGCACGCGCGTTTGCCGCCGCATCGGCGACGGCTCGGCGGTGAATATCGGCAGCGGCCGGCCGGTCACGTTCCTCGAACTGGCGCGGCTGATGGTGCAGGTGGAAGGCTACGAGGCGACCGTGAAGGGCCGCACCGACCGGCCGGTCGGCGTCAGCGCGCGCTTCGCCAATATCGACCGGATGCGCGCGGTGCTGGACTGGACGCCGTCGATCGGGCTGGAGGCGGGCATCGCCCGTGGGCTGGACTTCGCCCGCCGGCGCCTGGCGGCTGGCGTGCAGCCCGAGGAGTAACGGCGGCAAACGGCCCCGCGGCCTGCGCGAAGGCCGCGGGTAGCACCGCCCCGACGCGCGTCAGGACCGCATTCGCGACCGGACCCTGATCAGCACGGCGCGCAGCAGCCGCAGCGCCGGATGCAGGGGCTTGATCCGCAGCGCGATCCGCTTGAGCCGCTGCAACGACGGGCGGGTCAGCAGCGGCTTGCTGACCGGGCCGGATGGCGGCTCGCTGTCCAGCAGCGCGCCGAGCGCCGGGTCGCGCGCGCGGATCGCTTGCATTCCGGTGGCGACGAGCTGGCGCAACTCCTCGCGCGGGTCGTCAACCATCGCGCCGGCTCCCCGCAAGCCGCGCCAGATGCCCGGACATCGCATCGGCATACTCACGCCATGTCGCGATGGGTCGGCTCTGTGCTTCCTGCCGCAAGCGGCGGGCGAGATCGCGATCGCTCGCCAGACGCTCGATCCCGTCCGCGATCGCCCCCGCATCCGTCATGTCCACCGGCAGGCAGCCGCCGGGTGTCGCCAGTTCCAGCATCACGCCGGCATTGTGGGTGAGGCATGGCCGGCCCATCCAGAGGCTTTCCAGGATCGGCAGCCCGAATCCTTCCACCAGCGAGGCATAGACGCTGAAATCGGCGGCATCGAACTCGGCGGCCAGTTGCTCGTCGGTGGTGATCCCCCGCCATTCGATGCGGCTTTCCCGCCGGATCGCCTGCTCCACCTCGGCGGCGATCTCCGGGCTGCCGGCATAGCGGTTGCCGACCAGGATCAGGCGGATCGGCAGATCCGGCCGGCGCGCGAGCAACAGGCGAAACCCTTCGAGCAGCCGGAGATGGTTCTTCCGGGGCTCCAGGGTGGAGACGCACAGCACGCGGATCTCCCGCCCCGCCACATCCGCCGGCGCGTCGTGCCGGCGTGGCTGCGTGCCGAACTGGCCGGGCAGCCACAGCACGTCGTGCGATGGCGGCATGCCCAGGCCGGCGGCCTCGGCATGGGCGCGGTACGCGCGCTCGGTGTCGAACGAGTTGCTCCAGATCGCATCGACATCGGCCAGCGCCCGCAGATAGCCGGGAAACGCCCGCACGACCTGCGCGTCGCAGAATTCGCGGTGGAAATGGGGGATGAGGTCGTGCAGCAGCGCCGCCGTCCGGCAGCCGTGGCGGCGCGCCCAGGCGATGCGGGCGGCGGCCTGGTCGTCCAGGATCACTTCCGGCAGGAACAGCACCGGCGGCGCGGGGCGGCCGGGGGTCATCGCCGCGATCAGCCGCTCCGGGGTCATCGCCGCGCGCGACCATTCCGCGAGCAGGCCAAGCCCGTCGGTCGGGCCACCGAAGCGTTCCAGAAAGCCCCGTCTGGTGGCGTCGAGAAAGGCATAGGTTTGCGCCGCGCCGTCCCACGAGACGGGCACGAGTTCGACCTCGGCGCCCGCCTGCAATTCGGCGCACAGCCGGCGCACCACCCGGATGACGCCGGGATTGGCCGGGTCCTGGGCGGCGTTGGTCACGTCCACCAGCACGATCCGCCGCGATTTCGTGGGCGCGGCCCCCGGCCCCGGCGGCGTCTGCGCCAGCGCCACGATCTCCGCTTCCCAGGCGTCCAGGGTGATGTCCCAGCGCTGGCGCCGGCGGAAAGCGGCAAAGCGGGGGGCGAGATCGAGCGGCGTCTCGGAGCGCAAGATGGCGACGGCCTTGCCCGCCATTTCCGTCGGATCGCCGCACAGCAGCCACGGGTCGGCCGCGACCTCGGGGTGGGCGGCGAGATTGAACGCCAGGACAGGGCGGTCGAGCCACTGCATCTCGGCGATCGGCAGGTTGTAGCCCTCCCACAGGGAGGGGCTGAGGCCGAGATGGCTGCGCTGCATGATCTCCCCCAGCGTCTGATCGTCGGGGGTGCCGAGCAGGATGACGCTGGCGCGCAGATCGGCCGGAATGGCGCAATCCTCGCCGGCGTCGAGCAGCAGCAGCCGTGCCTGCGGAACCTGCCGGCGGACGTCCCTCAGAACGCGGTACAGCGCCCTGGAGTTCTTGTAGCCCTGGGCCTCGAAGCGGCCGAGCGAGAGCACCAGGCGGGCGCCGTCCGCGATCTGCGCATCGAGGCTGGCGAGCAGCGCCTGCCCCTCCGGCTCGCCGCGCGGCCGGCCGAACAGCCCGAGCGCCATGTGGTCGCCGCCGAGCAGGACGGTGCGCACGCCCTGGCCGCCGCCGCGATCCGGCTCGGTCTGGCTGAAGCGGATGAAGCTGCTGATCGGCAGCACGCGGTCGATCGCGGGCAGGCTCAGGGCGCGGATGCGGCGCAATTCGCGCTGCATGGACAGCAGCGGCTCGGGCAGCGCGTCCTGCGCGACCGCGCCGGCGTCGATGAAGACGCTCCGGCTGCCCCGCTCGCCGGCGCGGGCCGCCGCGCCGAAGAACGGCCAGCCGCCGATCACCGCCACATCCGGCCGCCGCGCCTGCCACAGCCCCGTCAGCGCCGCGTCGGCCGCCGCTTCGGTCTGCCCCATGTCCAGCCCGGCGGGCAGCTCGATGATGGCGATATCGGGCGAAATCGCCTCCAGCATCGGGCGGTCGCAGCGCAGGCAGACGAAGCGGACGACATGGCCCCCTGCCACCAACCGGCGCGCCAGCAGCACCAGCAGCCGATCGACGCCGAAGCGCGGCAGCAGGCGCTCGTTGCAAATATCGATATGGATTGGTCGCATGCGTATCGCTGGCGCTCAGGCGGCTTGTTCGGCGCGAAGATCGAAGGCCCCGCGCGGCGCCATCGCGACCGCGGCATCGGCGGCGGCCACGGCGCGGGCGGCGAATTCCCGCCGCAGATCGGGCATGGCCAGCAGGGCGCCGAGCGCGGCCAGGGCTTCGAGGTAGGTGCGATACAGAACGACCCCGCCATAGTGACGCGCGAGGCCCTCGGCCCAGTCGGTATGCGGCGCGAGGACCGGGATGCCGCGTTTCAGGGCCTGGGCGAACAGTGCCTCGTGCGCGTGCCGGTCCCACAGCCAGAGCAGGCGCGCATCCGCCCACGCCTCGGCGCCGCACCAGTCGTGCCAGAGCAGCCGGGGGATGGGCCCGGGCAGGAGATTGGCGTGCAGCGCGCGCACGAGGGCTTCGGCTTGCGGGGGCAGCGAGGCCGCGCCGCACACGACGACCATGGCGGCATCGCCCGCCGACGCGGCGGGGGCGGGTTCGTCCAGCAGATCCTCCAGCCGGGAAATCGTCCGGCTCTCGTCGAACAGATCCCTGCGGCTGCGATTGTAGTCGCCATGCGCGGCGGCAAGCGAAGGGGCGTGGATATAGCGCAGCATGGCCTCGGCCAGCGCATCCGGATCGCCCGGGGCGATCAGGTATCCGCCCCGGCCGTGTTCGACCAGCGCCGCGCTGCCGCCCAGATCGGTGGCGATCTGCGCGGTGCCCGATGCGACGGCCTCCAGCAGCGACACCGGTTCGTTCTCGGGCCACACCGAGGGCAGCACGATGACATCGGTATCGGCGAGCAGTGCCAGAAACTCCTGCCGGGGCAGGCGCCCCGTCAGCCGCACGCGCCCCTCCAGCCCGGGCTGGGCGGCCAGTTTCTCGGCCGCCGGGCGCAGATGCCCCTCGCCCGCGATGGTCAGATGCCAGCGCCCGGCGGCGCGAGGCTCCGCGGCAAGGCGCCGGGCCGCCTCCAGCAGCACGGGAATGCCTTTGTGCTCCCCCAGATAGGCCGAGCAGACGAAGCGCACCGCCCCGTCCGGCGCCGGCCGCTTGGCGGCGGCGGGGACCGCGCCGAGGTCGATCCCGTTGGACAGCGCCATCAGCCGGTCCGGGGCAAACCCGGCGTCGCGATACGATTGCGCGAGATAGCGGCTGGGCGAGATCAGCCGGTCGGCGTGGCCCAGGCACCATGCCACATAGTCCCGGCGCAGCCGCATGGGCAGCACGGCCCCCGCCGGGTCCACGATCGTCGCCTGACAGTCGGCACAGCGTTCGTGGTCGGCGCAGATCCGTCCGTCCGTCCGCAGGCGCGTGGCCCGGAAACAGTGCCCCCAGTGATCGTGCAGCGTGACCAGGCAACGGGCGCCGGCCCGCCTGGCGGCCAGGATCATGTCGGCGCCCAGGCCGTTGAGGTTGTGAAACAGCACCGCATCGAGATCGTGCGCGGCGATCAGGCCGGCCACCCGGCGGGCCGCCACCGGCCAGTGAAAATTCAGCCCGGCGTCGAAGGAGCGCATCACCAGCCGATAGACCGGCAGGCCGTCATGCACATCGTAGCCAAGGCTGCCGGCGGGGTTCGCCTCGGACGCGCCGGTGGTGCCGGCCAGCACCACCACATGATGCCCACGCGCCGCCAGCGCCCGTGCCTGGCGATGCGCGACAAGCTCCGCGCCACCAACCGTTTGCGGTGGAAAGAAATTGCTGACGACCAGGACGCGATGAGGTGTCTCGGGCCTGGTCACGCACCACCGAAGAATTCGTTGAACCGGATTTGCGCGTGCGGCAGATCGTTCGCGCGATTGGGCGACCGCATCTATCTGGCGGTCTGTTGTCCGTCAAGCCAAGCGTAAGCCATGCGCGGCCGGTGTTTTTTGCTGTCCTGCCTGTCACCCGCCGGCAATGCTTGCCAATGCCAGCCGGGGCGATAACGTCGTTGCACAGATTCATGAGCCGGTTGCCGCGCATTGACCTTCGATCTGTCCATCATCCTGAACGTCCACGATGAAGCGACGTATATCGCGCGGACGCTGCGTTCGACCGAGGAGGCGGCACGCTACGCCCGCGACCAGGGCGCGCGCATCGAGCTGGTGATCGTGCTCGACCGTCCGCCGCCGGACCTGGCCGAGCGGATCGAGCCCTACGCACAATCCTGCGGGTTCGACGGTTTCCAAGTCCTGACCGTGGACAACGGATCGCTGGGCCCGTCGCGCGCCGCGGGGATCGCGGTCGCGAGGGGGGAATTCGTGACCCTGTGCGATGCCGACGATCTGGTGTCGTTCAACGCCTTTGCCGCCTCGCTGGACGTGGCCCGCCGGGAAGGGCCGGATGCCATTGTCGTGCTGGAATTCATATTCGCCTTTGGGCGAGAGGATTGGGTCGGTCAGTACTCCAATTCCGACGCGGTGACGCCGCTTCGGTTCGTTACTTATAATCCGTTTCCGGCGCGGATATTCGCGCCAAAATCGCTTTTGCTGGAAATCCCGCATGCCGACATCCCGCTTGGCGGGGCGTTTGCGTTTGAAGACTGGCACATCAACTGCGAAATGAGCGCCGCCGGCGTCCGGTTCGTGGTCGCGCCGGATACGATCCTGTTCTACCGGCGGCGGACGGCGAG
>JAKAZX010000280.1 GCA_021826485.1 Pseudomonadota bacterium
GAGGACGACCGCCACTTGCAGCCCGACATCGCCGCTTCGACCGCGCTGGTGCGCTCCGGCGCGGTCGTGGAGGCGGCCGGCGCATCCCGGCTGCCGCGGGTGGCGGCGGGAGCGTGAGCAGCGGGGGCATGAGCGGCTGGAGCGGGTGACGGGAATCGAACCCGCACAACCAGCTTGGAAGGCTGGGGCTCTACCATTGAGCTACACCCGCCCGGCGCAAGGCGCAGCGAAATCAGCCGCTTAGCGCTTCTGGGCAGGCAAGGATGTAGCATCGCGCGGCCCCGCGGCGCAAGCGGCGGGGCATCCGGCGGCGGGCGGGTAAAGCCGCGGTTACGCCGATTTCCCTTGATCGTACGGCCCGAAACCCCAAGATGTGGCCAAGCGGGCACATCGCCCGAGAGGGGAAAGAGACCACCATGGCCATCAGTCCCGATTATCGGACCTATACCGGCGCACGCACCGCGCAGACCGAGGCGGTCCTGGATGCGGGCCTGCGAGCATATATGCTGCGCGTCTACAACTGGATGTCGTCCGGCCTGGTACTGACGGGAATCGTTGCTTACGCGATTGCCAACACCAGCCTGATCAATCTGTTCTATCCGCTGGTACAGACGCAGTTCGGCCTGCGCCATGTTGCCGGGCCGCTCGCCTGGATCGCCATGATCGCGCCGCTCGGCTTCGTGCTGGTGCTGAGCTTCGGCGTCAACCGGCTGGCGACACGGACCGTGCAGACGCTGTACTGGCTGTTCTGCGTCGCAATGGGCGCCAGCCTGACCAACATCTTCCTGATCTACAGCGGGGAGAGCATCGTCCGCGTGTTCTTCATCACCGCGGCGACGTTCGGCGCGATGAGCCTGTGGGGCTACACCACCCGCAGCGACCTGACGCGCATGGGCAGCTTCCTGATGATGGGGCTGATCGGCATCATCATCGCCGGGCTGGTCAACATGTTCGTCGGCAGCGCCGGGTTGCAGTTCGCCATCAGCATCATCGGCGTGCTGGTGTTCGTCGGCCTGACCGCCTACGACACTCAGCGGATCAAGGCGGACTACGTGCAGTATGCCTACAGCTATGGCGGCGAGGTGGCGGCCCGGCGCAGCGTGTATGACGCGCTCAGCCTGCTGCTGAACTTCATCAACCTGTTCATGCTGCTGCTGCAGCTCACCGGCAACCGCAACAGCAACGGCTGACGGCAGGCGCCGCGCGGCGCACCGGGCCCTCCCCGCCCTGCGGGGAGGGCCTTTTTCTTGCCTGCCCGCCGCCGCGCCGCCACGGGGGCGGGCCGGCCCGCCCGGCTCGGCGGTTATTGACAGCGCGCACCCCCGACGGTAGCAACCGGCCGCCTTCCGGCAGGGCGACTTGCTGAAAGGACGCAGCGATGAGCGGCAGCGACGGCGGCGACGGGGGACCATCCTTCGATGCACGTCTGAAGGCGGCCCGCGAGCGGCAGGAGGCGAACGCCCGGCCGCGCCCTTCGCGTGCGGATGGACTGCCGACCTCGGGCCTGGCCATCGGCCTGCGAATCGGGATTGAACTGGTTTCGGCCCTCGTGGTTGCGGTGGCGATCGGCTGGGGTCTGGACCGCCTGCTGCATACGGCGCCGGTGTTCATCGCGCTGTTCGTATTGCTCGGCGGGGCGGCGGGCGTGGCGAACGTCTGGCGGCTGATGGGCCCCGGGCGCGGGAAATGAGGCGGGCGGCGACGCCCAGGAAGCGGGGACGGGACTGTGGCGGCCAACTCCAGCATCGACGCGCTTGGGCAGTTCCGGCTTCACACGGCGCTCGGCCCGCTGGGCGCGTCGGTGAATTTCACCCAGTCCAACCTGTTCATGGTGGTGGCCGGCGCACTGACGCTGGGGCTGCTGTGGCTCGGCATGCGTCCGCGCGCGATGGTGCCCGGCCGCTTCCAGGCGGCGGCCGAGATGGCGTACGAATTCGTCCAGTCGATGTGCGTAGACACCATCGGCCCCGAGGGGCGGCGGTTCTTCCCGTTCGTGTTCACGCTGTTCTTCTTCGTCCTGTTCGGCAACCTGCTGGGCGTCTGGCCGTACGACTTCACCTTCACCAGCCATATCGCGGTGACGCTGGCGATGGCGCTGTTCGTCGTCATCCTGGTGACGGTGGTGGCGCTGCGCATCCACGGGCTGCACTTCTTCAGCTACTTCATGCCTGCCGGCGTTCCGGTGGCGCTGGCGCCGCTGCTGATCCCGATCGAGATCATCTCCTACCTCTCGCGCATCATCTCGCTCTCGGTTCGTCTGTTTGCGAACATGATGGCCGGCCACGTGATGCTGGAGGTGTTCGGCGCCTTCGTCATCATGCTGGGCGGCGCGGGCGTGCTCGGCCTGCTGCCGGCGGCGGTTTCCCTCGGCGTCGATGTCATCCTGATCGGCTTCGAGATTCTGGTCGCCTCCCTGCAGGCCTATGTGTTCGCGCTGCTGACCTGCATCTACCTGCACGACGCGGTGCATCTGCACTGACCCGGATCGCCTTCCACCCACCCGCCCGCCGTGACGGGCACAACCACTGGGGACCTCAAGACATGGATCTCGCCTCCGCGACGAAGCTCGGCCAGGAAATCGGCGCCGGCATCGCCGTCATCGCGCTTGCCGGCGTCGGCGTCGGCATCGGCCAGATTTTCTCCTCCCTCGTCACCAGCGTCGCCCGCAACCCGAGCGCGCGTGACAACGTGTTCGGCCTCGCCATCCTCGGCTTCGCGCTGACGGAAGCGGTGGCGCTGTACGCCCTGGTGATCGCGTTCATCATCCTGTTCGTCTGATCGCGATGCCAAGGCTCCTCGCCGCGCTGCTGCTGCTGCTGCCGGTCGCCGCGCGAGCGGAAGGCGGCATGCCGCAGCTCGATTTCAGCACGCCGCTGACCACGAGCCAGGTGGTGTGGGGCGCGATCATCTTCGTCGTGCTGTACATCCTTGCCTCGCGCTTCGCGCTGCCGCAGGTCGGCGCGGTGCTCAACGAGCGGGCGGCGCATATCGCGCGCGATCTTGAGACGGCGCGGGCGGCGAAGGCGGAGGCGGATGCGGCGGTCGCCGAACTGACCCTGGCGACCCGCGAGGCGCATGCCGGCGCGCAGGCGGAGATCGCGAGGGCGCTGGAACAGGCCAAGGCGGCGGCGGCGGAGCAGGCGGCCGGGCTGAACGCGAAGCTGGACGCCCAGATCGCGGAAGCGGAGCGGCGGATCGCCGCCGCACGCAACGCGGCGCTGGGCGCGCTGGGCCAGGTGGCGAGCGAGACAGCACATGCCGTGGTCGGCCGGCTGACCGGGGCATCGATCGACGGCCCCGCCGTGGACCGGGCGGTGGCCGCAGCCCTCGCTGCGCGCCGCGCCCCGGCGGCATAGGGGGAGGGCCGCATGCACGAGGAAAGCTTCTTCGGCAACCCGCGTACCTGGGTGGCGCTGGCGTTCATCATCTTCTTCGCGCTGTTCGGCCGCAAGCTGTGGCAGGCCCTTGCGGGCATGCTGGACGGTCGCACCGCCGCGGTTCGCGCCGAGCTCGCCGAGGCGGCACGGCTGCGCGGCGAGGCGGAAACGATGCTGGCCGATGCCCGCAGCCGGCGCGAGGCCGCGCTGGCGGAGGCGCGAACCCTGCTGGAACGTGCCAGGGACGAAGCCGGCCGGGTTGCCCGCGACGCGGCGGCGGATGCCGAGGCGGCGGCGCGGCGGCGCGAGCAGATGGCGCTCGACCGCATCGCCGCGGCGGAAAAGGCGGCGGTGGACGATGTGCGGCGGTTGGCCGCCGAGGTCGCGACCACGGCGGCCGAGCAGGCGATCCGCGACGGGTTGTCGGCGGAGGCGGATGGGCGGCTGATCGATCACGCGATCGGCGCCCTGCCGGCGGCGCTGGCGGCGCGGCGCGCGGCCTGAACGGATCAGACGCCGTCGCGCGCGACGGCGACCTGCCAGTTGCGTGAAACGATCCGCTGGTCGCCGTCCCAGGCGTCGAGCGTGGCATCGATCAGGAACGCGTCATCGGTTGCCCGCAGTACCGTGCGGGTGACGGCGCGCGTCTGCCACGCACCCCGGCCCTGCTCCATTTCGAACGTCACTTCGGCGCGCGCGCTCAGCGGGTCGTCCGGGCGGATCGCGTAGCGTTCGACCGAGGCGAGGCGGTATTCGAGGCCGGTCGGCTCGATGCGATAGCGGCCGGTGTCGTCCACCACCTCGAACGTCGCGACGCCGGCGATCTGGTCGTGGCCGGCGCGCCGCGCCGTCACCGGCGGCGTCAGCGCGGTGCGCGGTAGCGGGGGCGCCGCATCCGGCGGCGGGAAATCCGGCAGCGTCGCGTCCTGCGCGGTCGGCGTGCGGTGCGGCAACAGCAGGCGACTCAGCGCGGTCTCGAGGTGGAGGCGCGCGGCGTGCGGTGACGGCCAGACCAGCGGCCAGTAGCTTGTGGACAGCGCCAGCCGGATGCGATGGCCGGCCGGAAAGGCGTGCGCACAATCGTTCAGTTGCACCCGCACCCGCACCGGCGTGCCGGCCGGCAGCGGCCGGGGCGCGTCGTGACCGTCGCGATGGGTCAGGTTGAGGACGCCGTAGCTGACCCGCAGGCTGGCACCGTCCGGCGCCACGTCGCACAGCCGCGCGATCAGCAGCGCATCCGGCCGGTCGGACGCAAGAGTTGCCTCCAGGACCGGGGCGCCCAGGATCTCGATGCTGTCAATGAGCGGCGCGCTGTCAAACACGACGGAGCGGCCGTCATCGGCGCGCTGGTCGCCGGGTTGTTCATGGCCGGACCCGTAAGCGCACCACGCGCCGGCATCCTCGCCGAGATCATGCGGCGTGGCGATGGCGCGGCGCACCGGCGGCGCGGGTGCGGCGGACAGTGTCCCGTCGCCGAGATGCCACGTACGCAGCGCGATATTGGCGCCCGGCCAGGAGGGTTCGGCGACCCAGCGGCCGGGGCGCTCGGCATAGTCGCTAGCCGGCGGCACGAATTGCTCCATCCAGACGCGGTACATCGGCCCGTCCATCACGCCGGTATCGCGCCCCTTCAGCCAGTGATCCCACCAGCGCAGCGCTTCCTGCAAAAAGCCGATGGCCGGGCCGGGGGTGGCGAAATGCGGATATTTGTGCGCCCACGGGCCGATCAGCCCCTTTCGCGGGCAGGTGAGGCGCGAGAGCATGCGCGGCACGGCGTTGGAATAGGAATCAGCCCAGCCACCGATCAGATAGCAGGCGGCGGTGATCGCGCCCGGGTCCTCGCACACCGATCCGTGCCGCCAGTATGCGTCGCGGGACGGGTGTTCCAGCCAGGTGCGCAGCAGCAGCGGTTCGGCGTTGAGCCGGTGCGTCCACATCTCCCGCCAGCGTTCGCTGACGATCGCGGGATCGGGCGGGCGGGTCTGGTAGCCCAACATGGTCGAGGCCCAGCGCAGATTGTCGATCAGCAGCGCCCCGCCCATGTAATGCACATCGTCGGCATAGCGGTCGTCGGTCGAGCAGAGGGAGATCACCGCGCGCAGCGCCGGCGGCCGGCGCGCGGCGACCTGCAGGCCGTTGAAGCCGCCCCAGGAGATTCCCATCATCCCGACCGCGCCGCTGCACCAGGGCTGCCGCGCGATCCAGTCGATCACCGCCAGCGCGTCGTCCTGCTCCTGCCTGAGGTAC
>JAKAZX010000281.1 GCA_021826485.1 Pseudomonadota bacterium
CAGCGTGTTGTCCCGCGCGATGAAGCGCGACTGCTCCCAGATGGTGGCACCCGGTGGCGGCGCGACGCCGCCCACGATGACGTCGCCCACCTCGCCTTCCGAATGGCAGCCGACGATGTGGAGGATTTTGGTCGAGCGCATCGGGCGGCCTCAACTGATCGTAAAGACGGGATCGCCGAGCACGTCGAACGCCGGGGTGATGCCAAGGCCGGGGTGGTCCGACGCGGTCGTGCAGCCGGCGACCCGCTGCGGCGCGCCCGCGGCGATGCTGACCGTGCCGTAGCTGTTGAAGTCCGTCGCCGAGAAGCAGAACTCCTCGGGCGTCGAGAGCGCGAGATGAACGATCGTCGCGGTCACGATGTCGCCACCCCAGGTGTCCTCGATCGTCATCGGTGTGCCTGAGGCGATGCACATGTCGCGCATCAAACGGGCCTTGGTCAGACCGCCGACCTTGCTGATCTTGAGGTTGATGATGTCCATCGCGTCGTCGGCCAGCGCCTTCGCGAGCGTGCCGGCGCCGTCGATCACCTCGTCGAGCACGAACGGCCGCGATGTGCGCCGGCGGACCGACAGGCAGTCCTCGTAGCTCGGACATGGCTGCTCGATATAGACATCGAGATCGGCGACAGAGCTGACGATGCGGGCGGCCTCCGCGCGCGTCCAGCCGGTATTGGCGTCGGCCACGAGAACGTCGCGCCGGTCGAGCACGCGGCGCGTCTCGCGGATGCGGTCGATGTCCAGGTCGGCATCACCGCCGACCTTGAGCTGGAATTTCGTGTAGCCCTCGGCCTTGTAGCCGGCGATTTTGCGCGCCATTTCCTCGGGCGCCTCCTGCGAGATGGCGCGATAGAGTGCGATCTTCTCCTGTGCCGCGCCGCCAAGCAGCCGGAACACCGGCAGGCCGGAGACCTTGCCCAGGATGTCCCAGCATGCGATGTCGATCGGCGCCTTCACGTAGGGATGGCCGCGCAGCACGGCGTCCATGTGGCGGTTGAGCACGCCGAGGTCGCGCGGGTCGAGGCCGATCACCTTCGGCCCGATCTCCTGCAAGCCCGCCCGCACGCCGTGAGCATATGCGGGCAGATAGGCGGAGCCGAGCGGGCAGCACTCGGCATAGCCGGTGATGCCGGCGTCGGTCTCGACCGCAACGACGGTCGAATCGAACACCTCGACGAAATTGCCGTTCGACCAGCTGTAGCGCCCTTCCTTGAGCGGCAGCCCCACTTTCCAGACTTTGATCGCCGTGATCTTCATGTCGTACCTCGTTCGTCTGTCGGCCGCTCAGCGCACCGATTTCAGGAAATCTGCCGTCTCCGGCCGCTGAGGATTGCCGATGACCTGCTCCGGCGGTCCGATTTCGTGGATGCGGCCGCGATGAAAGAACGCCACGCGGTCCGAGACGTCGCGCGCGAAGCGCATCTCGTGCGTGACCACGACCATCGTCATGCCCTCGGACGAAAGCATGCGCATGGTGTCGAGCACTTCACCCACCAGTTGCGGGTCGAGCGCCGACGTGACTTCATCGAACAGCATGTAGTCGGGTGACATCGCCAGTGCGCGCGCGATTGCCATGCGCTGCTGCTGGCCCCCGGAAAGCCGGGACGGGTAGGCCACAAGCTTGTCCTTCAGTCCGACATGGCTGAGTCGGTCGGTCGCGATCGCCTCCGCTTCCGCGCGGCTCTTGCCGAGGACCTTGCGCGGCGCCAGCATCACGTTCTCCAGCACGGTCAGATGCGGGAATGCGTTCCACTGCTGGAAAACGATGCCGATCCTGCGCCGCAGCCGATTGATGTCGGTTGCCCGCGCATGGACATCGACGCCGTCCACGACCACGCGGCCGGCGTCGATCGGCTCCAGCCCGTTGATGCACATGAGCAGCGTCGATTTGCCGGAACCCGAGCCGCCGATGACGGAGACCACCTCGCCGCGCGCGACGGTCATGCTGACACCCTTCAGCACCTCCAGGGCACCGAACGACTTGTGGACGTCTTCGATCTCGATCATTGGTCTTGCCACCGCCGTTCGAACCATGCGCCGGCGCGCGCGATGGGAAAGCTGATGAGGAAATAGATCGCGCCCGCGATGCCCAGCACCAGCAGCGGCTGCTGCGTGCGGGTGACGACGATCTGCGAGGAGCGCAGCAGCTCGATGACGCCGATCCACAGCACCAACGCGCTGTCCTTCATCAGCCCTAGCGCGAGGCCGATCCAGCCGGGAAGGCCAACGCGCAACGCGATCGGAAAGACGATCGCGGTGAGGTCATCGGCCCATGTCAGGCCCAGCGACCGGGCGGCGCGTCGGGTCGGCTGCGGCACCGCGAGCACGCTCGCCCGCACGATTTCCGTGCAGTAGGCGGCGCCGTATACGGCGAGCACGATGCAGGCGATCGTGAAGGCGCTGACATCGAAGCCAAGGATCGGCGCGAAGGCGTTGACCAGGATGATCTGGATCAGCAGCGGCACCGAGCGGAACACGTCGAGCACCGCGCCAAGTGCGAAACTCGGCCACCCCGGCGCGGAGGCACGCAGCAGGCCGAACAGCACCCCGAGCGTGGTGCCTCCCACGACGGCCCAGAACGTCAGCAGCAGCGTCACGCCTGCGCCGCGAAGCATGAACAGCACGTCGTGGAACGAGACGGAGGCGTTGAACATCGCGCCGCTCAGTACCGGAACAGGCGCCAGGCGACTACGCGGGAGGTAAGCATCATCGCCTTGGCGATCAGATAATAGAGAGCCGCAGCCACCGAAAAGTATTCGAACGTTCGGTAGGTCAGCACATTGAAGTGCTGCGTTACCCCGGCGAGATCCGTGTCCAGCCCCACCGTGAGGCCAAGCGCGGTCATCAGCACCGACAGGATCATCTGGTTGACCATCGGATAATAGACGATCCTGAACAGTTGCGGCAGCATGATCAGCCGGAAGGCGAGCGGCGCCGACATGCCGAGCGAACGGGCGGCGCGAGTCTGGGTGGACGGGATGGCGCGCAGGCCGCCGCGGAACGTCTCGGCGAGATAGCTCGCGTTGTTGAAGGCGATGCCAGCCGTCAGCGCCGCGTAGCTGTTGAGATGCAGGCCGAACGAGCCGAGGCCGAAGTAGACGAGATAAATCTGGAAGAGTCCGGGCGTGTTGCGCCCGAACTCGATCCAGGCCAGGGCGAAGGCGGCAGCGGCCCGGTTGCCCCCGGTGCGACCGAGCGCCAGCGCCACGCCGATCGCGACGCCGATCACCGTGGACAGCGCCGCGATCTCCACCGTCACCAGACAGCCCGCCAGCATCTCGGGCATGACCTGAAAAACCGGTCGCCAGTGGAACGAGTAGTTCATTTTGGCGTGCCGCGTGGCGACCGGGTGGGCGGATTTACTCGTACACGCCCGGGATCGTCAGGTCCGGCGCTTTCCCGGGGCCCACCCACTTGTTGTAGAGCTCCTGGTAGCGTCCGGTGCGCACCTGGTGGCTGATGAACAGGTTCAGATAGTTGAGCACGCCCTGCTCGCCGCGCAGCGCGATCAGGCAGACGTAGTCGTCCTCGTACGGCGCCTCGCCGGTGATCTCCAGGTTGGGATACTTGCCGGACTGCACGATGGCGGCGGCGACCGTCGAGGTCACGTCGGTGGCGTCGATCTGCCCCTGCGACAGCGCCAGGAACACGTCGGCCTGCGACTGGTAAGGGTGGAAGGAGCCGTGCGGATCGTTCCAGGCCTTCACGTCCTTCTCCAGCGCCAGCGCCTCGTAGGTGCCGGCCGTGGAGCCGACGGAATGCCCCTTCTGCGACTTGTAGTCGGTGATGCCGGCCCCCTTGCGGGCAAGGATGTCGAACTTGAAAACGAAGTAGGGGTTGGAGAAGCCGATCGTCTTGGCGCGCTCCAGCGTGTTCGAGGTGGAGGCGACGCCGATGTCGGCCTTGCCGCTCAGCAGGGCGGGAATGCGCTGCGGAAACGGCGTCTCGACGATCACCGGCTTCACGCCCAGCGCCTTGGCGAGGTCGTTGCAGGTGTCCACGTCGAAGCCGACCGGGTTGTTGTCGGCGTCACGCGACCCCATCGGCGGGAAGTCGAGCGTGACCGCGCAGCGCAGCGTCCCCGAGTTGATGATGTCGTCCAGCTTGTCGGCGCGGGCCGGGCTGGCGGCGCCAACGGCTGCCAGCAATCCCGCTGCCGTGAGGAGGCCGAGTCCTTTGATCATTTCCGTTTCCCATCCCAGTTTGAAGCACGCACTAGGGAGCATCGCAGAATTGGATATCATAGGCAATATCCCATTCTGGTTGTCATCCCTGCGCCATCCGCTTACAACCGGCCAAATGCAGCGAGGCGTCCCTTGAGAATCAGGCCGACCGACATCGCCCGAATGGCCTCTGCGCCCGATGTGATCTTCGAGGCGCTGCGCGAGGCGATCACGGAGGGGCAGTTGGCCGAAGGCGAGGTGCTGCGGCAGGACCGCATCGCCAGGATGTTCAACGTCAGCCGCATCCCGGTGCGGGAGGCGCTGGCCCGCCTGGAAGAACAGGGCCTCGTCTCCACCCAACGCTACCGCGGGGCCGTGGTCAGTGCCCTCTCGACCGACGAGATTCAGGAAATATTCGAATTCCGCGCGCTGCTGGAGCCGGAAGTGCTACGGCTGTCGATCGATAATCTGTCGCCTGCGCGGCTCGAACAGGCCGCCGCGTATTGCACGGGCTTCGCGAACGAGGCCGATTCGGCGAGATGGAACTACTGGAACCGCAACTTCCACTACAGCCTGTATGAGGACGCCGACCGTCCCTATTACCTGCAAGTAGTCGGCGCGGCGCTCGACCGCATCGAGCGGTACCTGCGCGCGCAGCTCGTTCTCACCGACGGCATGCCGCGCGCGGTCCGTGAGCACAGGGCGATCCTCGATGCCTGCATCCGTCGCGACAAGGACCTTGCGGCCGCGCTCACGCGAGAACACATCATCGAAGCCGGCGGGTCGCTGATCGCGTTCCTCCGCGACCAGCGGTGCCAGGTGAACGCCCCGGTTTTGACGGCGGCCCCACCTGCTGAAAGCAAAGGGCCATGACAGGCTGAGGTGGTCCCGTCTGGCGCGGCCCCTCGGTGCTGAAGAAGCGCAGAATCCGATTGGACCTCACCGCCAGGACATAGGGCTGGCGGCGCTCTTCCAGCATGCCGCGCAGTGCGGAGTCGGAGGTCGTGTCCCCGGCCGTGGTGCAGGGAGCCGCTGACCGGCGTGTCGGGCGCGAGCCGGGAGGTCACCGTGCGCCCGCCGCAATCGCCGGCAGCCGGCGCCCGAAGGGGGCCGAACAGTGGATCGCCATGCCGGTGCCGCCGATCGTCGCGCGCCAGCAGTTCCGGCAGGTGCAAGCCCTGCTCGCCGCGCGCAACCGGCACTGCCTGCCGCCGCGTGTGGTCGGCAGCCCGGTGCGGCCTGCTCGCCCTCGATGATCCCGTGCTCAGGGTAACCGTCCGGTCTGACCCGTGTGGCGTCGGTTTGACCTGCCCTGTTTCTTCGGACCACGGTTAGCTTGAGAGCCCGGCTCCTTGCTGCTGTTGCCCCAGGCGGGGCGGTGATGCAACGGGCCGGGGCGCGGAGGCCCCACATACCGCAGCATCCCGGCCCGTTGCATCACGGGGCGCTG
>JAKAZX010000282.1 GCA_021826485.1 Pseudomonadota bacterium
CGTGGTGCGCGACGGCGACGTGCTGCTGTTCCGCTTCAACGTCTGATCCTCCGCCGGCCCGAGCTGGCGCAGCAGCCCCTCCAGCAGCGGGCGGATCGCCGCCAGTTCGTGCAGATGCGCGGCCGACAGCTCCGACAGCAGCGCCTCGGCGCGCGGCGCCAGGGCCACCAGCACGCGCCGGTGGTCGGCCGCATCCCCTGTCCGGCGGACCAGCCCGAGTTCGGCCATCCGGTCGATCAGCTCCACGGCGCTGTGCGGGCGGATCAGCAGATGAGCAGCGATCTCGCCCACCGTCAGTTGCTCCGTGCCGTCCGGCGGCGGGATGGCGGCGCCCTTGATCGCCAGCAGCGCCTGATGCTGCTGCGGGGTCAGCCCGGCGGTGCGCGCCGCCTCCGCGCTGAAGGCGGCGAACCGGCGCAGCGCCAGCCGAAAGGCGGCGAGCGCCTGATAGTCCGCCCATCCCAGCTCCCGGCTCTCCGGCATGGCAGCCTCCCGCAGCAGCGCGTGGCAAATCTATCGGGACACGACATATAGACCGGGCATCCCCTCACCGGCCGAGAAATCATGTCGCACGCCTCATCCCGGACGTCGCTGCCCGGCGACTTCACGACCGACCCGCGCGTCCTGCTGCTCGCCGGCATGGCCGTGCTGATCGGCGCCGCCGCCGTGCTCGCCGCCTGGGCGTTGCTCGGGCTGATCGCGCTTTGCACCAACCTCGCCTATTCCGGCCGGTTCTCGTTCGCCGGGGGCACGATCGACCCGCGGCCGCTCGGCTGGCTCGCGGTGCTGGTGCCGGTGGTCGGCAGCCTGATCATCGGGCTGATGGCCCGCTACGGCTCGGAGAAGATCCGCGGCCACGGCATTCCGGAGGCGATGGAGGCCATCCTGATCGGGCAGAGCCGCATCCAGCCCAAGGTTGCCGTGCTGAAGCCGCTGTCCTCGGCGATATCCATCGGCACCGGCGGGCCGTTCGGGGCGGAGGGGCCGATCATCATGACCGGCGGGGCGATCGGGTCGCTGTTCGCCCAGTGCTTCCACATGAGTTCGGCGGAGCGCAAGACGCTGCTGGTCGCCGGCGCCGCCGCCGGGATGACGGCGATCTTCGCCACGCCGATCGCGGCGGTGCTGCTGGCGGTCGAGCTGCTGCTGTTCGAATGGAAGCCGCGCAGCTTCATCCCGGTGCTGGCCGGGTGCCTGGCGGCGGCGCTGCTGCGCGGCTGGCTGCTGCCCGGCGGCCCGCTGTTCCCCCATGCCGGCAGCCTGGCGCTCGCCACCCCGGTGCTGCTCGCCTGCGGTGCGCTCGGCATCCTGTGCGGCCTCGCCTCCGGCCTGCTGACGGCGATGGTCTACGCGGCGGAGGATGCGTTCGGCCATCTGCCGATCCACTGGATGCTGTGGCCGGCGATCGGGGGCGTGGTGGTCGGCCTGGGCGGCATGATCGAGCCGCATGCGCTGGGGGTGGGCTATGACAGCATCCGCGCGCTGCTGGCGGGCGGCATGCCGGACGCCGCGGTCGCCCGGCTGCTGATCGTGAAGGCGGTGATCTGGGCAGTGGCGCTCGGCTCCGGCACCTCGGGCGGGGTGCTGGCGCCGCTGCTGATCATGGGGGGTGCGTCCGGCGCGCTGGCGGGCAACGTGCTGCCCGCGGCCAGCCCCGGCGACTGGGCGCTGATCGGCATGGCGGCGATGATGGGCGGCACCATGCGCGCGCCGCTGACGGCGACCATGTTCGCGGTGGAGCTGACCGGCGGCGCCGGCCTGCTGCTGCCGCTGCTGGCCGCCTGCGGTGCCAGCTATGCCGTCACCGTGCTGCTGCTGCGCCGCTCCATCCTGACCGAGAAAGTGGCGCGGCGCGGCCACCACATCCTGCGGGAATATCATGTCGATCCGTTCGATCTGGCGCGGGTGCAGGACGTGATGGTGGCGCGCGTCGATACGCTGCCGGGCAGCGCAACGGTCGCCGAGGCGCTGGCCTTCTTCGCCACCGACCGGCCGCGCCACAAGGCCTATCCGGTGGTGGACGGCGCGGGACGGCCGGTCGCCATGCTGTCGCGGGCCGACGTGCTGCACTTCACCCGCGACCCGTCGCAGGCATCGCGCCCGCTCGGCGCGGTGCTGGGCGGCCGGACGCTGGTGCTCGGCACGCCCGGGGAGCCGGTCTCCGCCCTGGTGGACCGCATGGTGCGGGCGGAGGCGGGGCGCGTGCCGATCGTGAACCCGGACGACGGCAGCCTGGTCGGCATCGTCGCGCGGAAGGACCTGCTGCGCGTGCGCGCCCGCTATTTGGCCGAGGAAAGCGAGCGCGGGCGGCTGATCGGCCGCGGGCGCCGGGCGATGGCGGCCGGCGCGCCCGCCGGGTAGCCGCACGCCACTGGCGGGCGCCGTCGCATCGTGCTGCTGTTGCGCGGTCACGATGAGGGGTGCGCCATGCCGGAAAGCCGCGTGCTGCATCGCGCCGGCGCCGTCCCGCCGGTCGCCGTCGCCGGAAGCGGCATGCGGCTGCGGCTGCCGGACGGGTCGGAAATCATCGACGGGGCGGGCGGCGCCGCCGTCGCCTGCATCGGCCACGGCAATGCGCGGGTGGCGGCGGCGATCGGCGCCCAGGCGGGGCGGCTCGCCTATGCCCATACCGGCACGTTCACCAGCGAACCGGCCGAGGCGCTGGCGGAGCTGCTGCTGGCCGACGAACCGGGCGGCCTGACGCGCGCCTGGTTCTGCTCCTCCGGCTCGGAGGGGATGGAGGCGGCGCTGAAGCTGGCGCGGCAGTATTTCGTGGAAATCGGCCAGCCGCAGCGCACCCGCTACATCGCGCGGCGGCAGAGCTATCATGGCACCACGCTGGGCGCGCTGGGCGCCGGCGGCAACATGATGCGACGGCGGCTCTACGAGCCGGTGCTGGCCGCGGCGTTCAGCCATGTGTCGCCCTGCTTCCCCTACCGGTTCCGCGCCGAGGGCGAGAGCGACGCGCAGTATCTCGACCGGCTGGAGGCGGAGCTGGAAGCGGCGTTCCAGCGCCTGAGCCCGGCGAACGTGATCGCCTTCATCGCCGAGCCGGTGGTCGGCGCGACGACCGGCTGCGTGACCGCGCTGCCCGGCTATTTCCCCCGCATGCGCGCGGTGTGCGAACGGCACGGCGCGCTGCTGATCCTGGACGAGGTGATGTGCGGCATGGGCCGCACCGGCACCCGCCACGCCTGGGAGCAGGAGGGGGTGACGCCCGACCTGCAGGTGATCGCCAAGGGTCTGGGCGGCGGCTACCAGCCGATCGGCGCGCTGCTGATCGGGCGGCGGGTGGCGGAGGTGATGGCCGGCGGCGGCGGCTTCCTGCACGGCCAGACCTATCAGGCGCATCCGGTGGCCTGCGCCGCGGCGCTGGAGGTGCAGCGCATCATCGCCGAGGACGGGCTGCTGGCGAATGTGCGCGCGATGGGCGACCGGCTGGAGGCGGCGCTGCTGGAGCGGCTGGGCAATCACCGCCATGTCGGCGACATCCGCGGCCGCGGCCTGTTCCGGGCGATCGAACTGGTCGCCGACCGCGCCACCAAGCAATGCTTCGATCCCGCCCTGAAGCTGCACGCGCGGGTGCAGGCGGAATGCCTCGCCCGCGGGCTGTCGCTGTATCCGATGGGCGGCACGATCGACGGGGTGCGGGGCGACCACGTGCTGATCGCACCGGCCTATATCGCGACGCCGGCGGATATCGACGGGATCGTGGCGCGGCTGGGCGAGGCCGTCGACGCGGCGGTCGCCGGTGCCGAAGGCTGAGCGGGCGACATGCGCCGGTGGATCGCGGCGGGCATGGTTGTCGGTGTCGCGGCCGTCGTACTGAGTGCGGCGATCGCCCGGCTCGTTCTGCCCGGCCTGTCCAGCGCCCGGGCGGTGCCGCCGCGAATCGAGGTCGCCGCGGCAACCTGGCTGCTGCATGCGAGCGTGCCGCCCGCTGCCGCCGCGCAAAGCAACCCGTTGGCGGCAGATGAGGCGAACCTCGCCGCCGGGGCCGCGCTGTTCCAGCAGAACTGCGCGGTCTGTCACGGCTATGCCGGCACCGGCGACACCCGCATCGGCAGCGGCGAATACCCGCGTGCGCCCGACCTGCGACATGCCGCACCAGAACTGTCGGACGGCGAGATTTTCTACCACATCCGCAACGGCATCCGGAACACCGGCATGCCCGCGTGGGATTTGCCGGATCGCGCGATCTGGCAGCTCGTGCTGTTCACCCGCCACCTGCCAATGGTTGCATCTGTTCAGCCGCAGGCGTCGGGCAGCGTCGCCGGCGCGCACTATGTCGGTTCGGCCGCCTGCGCGTCCTGCCATCGCGAGATCTTCGACCGCTGGCAGAAATCGCGCATGGCCAACGTGGTGCGTGACCCGCGTGCGCATCCCGACGCGATCATTCCCGATCTCGGCAAACCCGATCCCCTGGTCACGTTCACCAGGGACGACATCGCCTTCGTCTATGGCAGCCGCTGGAAGCAGCGGTATTTCAAACGTGTCGGCGACGATTTCTTCCCGTTGCCGGTGCAGTGGGATGTGACGCATCACCGCTGGCGGCGATATTTCGTGCCGGATACCGCGGACTGGTGGGCGCCGCTGTATCCGCCCGACAACATGCAGCGCCCGACCGGGCCGCTATGCGACGGCTGCCATTCGGTGAACTACGACATCGCGACGAAAGCCGTCACCGAGTGGAATGTCGGCTGCGAGCGCTGCCACGGCCCCGGCAGCGCCCACATCGCGCAGCCGACCCGCGCCACCATCATCAACCCGGCCCGGCTGGACGCCGTCGCGGCGAACGACACCTGCATCCAGTGCCATTCGCAGGGGCGTCCGCCGGGCAACCCGATCGGCGGAAAATACTATGACTGGCCGGTCGGGTTCCAAATGGGCCGGCACCTGGCGGATTTCTGGTCGCTGGAGGAGCATCGGCCGGGCGAAACCACGTTCACGCATTTCGCCGACGGGACCGCGCACAAGAACCGCATGCAAGGCAACGATTTCGTGCAGAGCCTGATGTACACCCGCGGGGTCACCTGTTTTTCCTGCCACGATCCGCACGGCAATGACAACGTCGCGATGCTGCGCGAACCCGGCAACGGGCTGTGCCTGACCTGCCACGGCGCCGGCACGCAAAACGGGCCTCACGCCGCCAGCATCGCGGCGCATACGCATCACGCGGCGGATAGCCCCGGCAGCGCCTGCACCGCCTGCCACATGCCGGCAATCGAGCAGACCCTGGGCGATGTCATGGTGCATGCGCATACTTTCCGGTTCATCTGGCCGGCGGCCACCGAGACGCTCGGCATCCCGAACGCCTGTACGCTGTGCCACCGGGACCGTACGGCCGCCTGGGCGCGCAACGCACTGCGCGGCTGGGCGGACCGTTCGCCGTGGCGCGACGCGCCCTGAACGCCGTGCCCGACCCGGACATGAACCCGGGACCCGACTAAAACCTTTGTCACCGCCTTGTGCGGCCGTACCGCCCGGCCAACGTTGACGGAAGAGGAGGACCCTCATCATGCGCGCGTTCAGGATCGGGCCGATGCGGTTGCTGGCGACAGGAATCGCAGCGCTTGGGCTGCTGGCGAT
>JAKAZX010000283.1 GCA_021826485.1 Pseudomonadota bacterium
TGGCCGAGATCACGCGCAACCTGGGCGGCGCGCGCCCGGGCCTCCGCCAGGGCCGCGTCGGCCCGCGCGGCTTCGGCGGCCATCTGTTCCAGTCCGATACGCTCGCGCTCCAGCGCCGTGCGCGCCGCGCTCTCGGCCGAGCGCAGCGGCGGCAGGGCGGCGGCGGCCGTCGCCGCGGCGGCGGTGGAGGCGGTGGCCGCCGCGGTTGCCTCGGCCACCCGGGCCTGCGCCGCATGCAGCGCCGCCGCCGCCGCCGCGCGGGCAGCTTCGGCGCGGGCGCGCTGCAAGGCCAGCAACTCCGCCTCGGCCGACCGGACATGGCCGGAAATGTTGCGGAACCGCGCGGCCTGCCGGGCCTGCCGCTTCAGCGCCTCATGCTGCGCCTGCAACTGGCCGCCGAGGTCGTCGGCGCGGGCGAGGTTGGCTTCGGCGGCGCGCAGCTTCAGCTCCGCCTCGTGCCGGCGGGCGTGCAGGCCGGTGATGCCGGCCGCTTCCTCCAGCAGCGCGCGCCGCTCCTCGGGCCGGGCGGCGACCAGCGCACCGACGCGGCCCTGGCTGACCATCGCCGAAGCACGGGCGCCGCTGGCCAGATCGGCGAACAGCGTCTGCACGTCGCGCGCCCGCGCCTCGCGGCCGTTGACGCGGAACTGGCTGCCGCCGCCGCGCTCGATCCGGCGGGATACTTCCAACTCCGCGGCCTCGTGGAACGGCGGCGGCGCGACGCCGGCCGCATCCTCCACCGTCAGCGTCACCTCGGCGATGTTGCGGCTGGGGCGCGAGAGCGTGCCGGCGAAGATCACGTCGTCCATCTCGCCGCCGCGCAGGTTGCGCGCCGAGGCTTCGCCCATCGCCCAGCGCAGCGCCTCGACCACGTTCGACTTGCCGCAGCCGTTCGGGCCGACGATGCCGGTCAGTCCCGGCCTGATCTCCACCACCGAAGGTTCGGCGAAACTCTTGAACCCGGCAATGCTGAGGCGGCTGAAGCTGACCGGCAAACGTGATCTCCCCCACTATCCGGAGGTGCCGCCGACCTCCGCGACCACCTTCGCAAACGCGTCGTATGTCATCTCTCCCGATTCGGCGCGATTCTTCTGTGCCGGGCCGTTGAAGATGAACGTCGGGGTTGAATTGACGTGATGCGCCTTCTCGGCCTGGTCCTGCGCCGTCAGGATGGCGTCGCGCAGGCTGGTGTCCTGGATCGTGGCGTCGAAGGACTGGCGCGACATGCCGGCAAGGGCGGCCATGCGCGCGATCTCCTCGGTGTTGTTCACGTCGCGGGCGAAGGCCCAGCGGTCCTGGCTGGCGAGCAGCGCCAGCACGAACGGCTCGTAGCGCGCCGGCGGCAGGGCGCGCGCCACCATCGCCGCCATCAGCGCCACCTGGTCGAGCGGGAAATCCTCGTACACCCAGCGCAGCTTGCCGGTGTCGATCAGGTCCTTGCGGATCTGCGGCAGCGTGTCCTTGGCGAAGCGGGCGCAGTGGGGGCAGGTGAGCGAGAAATACTCCTGCACCGTGACCGGCGCGGTGGCGGCGCCGACCGCGCGATCGGCCATGCGGGGATCGTCGGCGGCCCAGGCCAGGGCGGGCACCAGCGCCAGCGGCGCGACCAGCAGCGTGCGGCGGGGGAGTGTCATCGGGGAACCTTCCGGTCGGGATTGCGGCAGAATCATTCCGGGGCGGCGGACGTCAAGACCGTCCGTCCAAGCCGCTCCAGCGCCTCCCGCAAGCCGCCGGGCGGCAGGTGGTCCAGCACCGGGGCGGCGGCCGGCGTGCGCGGGGCGGCCGGCACGGCCGGGATGGCGGCCGGCGCCGCTTCCTGCACCAGCCGCAGGCGCTCCACCGCCTGGCTGCCGAGATGGCCGTTGATGCGTTCGATCAGCGCCGTCGCGAGGTGCTGCAATTCCAGCGCCTGCGGGCCGGTGCAGCCGAGCGTGAGGGTGCCGGCGGACAGCCGCCGCGGATGCGCCGCGGCGGCGAGCGCCGGGCCGACGATCGCCGGCCAGTCCGCCATGATCTGCGCCGCCGCCGGGGAGCGCCGGCGGAACGCCGGCCGGGTCAGCGCCGGCAGCAGCGCCCCGAGGGCGCGCGGCCCGTAGACATGCCGTGCCTTGTCGCCGTCCTGCCCGCCCGCCATACCCCTCGCCGTGCCCCCTGCCGCCGCGCTGCTTGCCTGGTACGACCGCCATCGCCGCCGCCTGCCCTGGCGGGCGGACCCCGGTGCGCCGGCCGATCCGTACCGCGTCTGGCTCAGCGAGATCATGCTGCAGCAGACCACCGTCGCCGCGGTCATACCCTATTATGAAAGCTTCCTCATCCGCTTTCCGACGGTGCAGGCGCTGGCGGCGGCCGAGACGGCGGCGGTGATGGCCGCCTGGGCCGGCCTCGGCTACTACGCGCGCGCCCGCAACCTGCACGCCTGCGCCCAGGCGGTCGCCGCGGCCGGCGGGTTTCCGCGCGATGCCGCGGGGCTGGCGGCACTGCCGGGCATCGGGACCTATACCGCCGCCGCCATCGCCGCGATCGCCTTCGGGCAGGCGGTGGTGCCGGTGGACGGCAACGTGGCGCGCGTGGTCGCCCGGCTGTTCGCGATCGAGGCGCCGCTGCCCGGCGCGGGGCGGGAGATCGCCGCCCACGCCGCCGCCCTCGGCCGCGATCCGGCGGCAGCGGCGCGGGCCGGGGACTTCGCGCAGGCGCTGTTCGACCTGGGGGCCACCGTCTGCACCCCGGCCGCGCCCGCCTGCGCGCTGTGCCCCTGGCGCGGCCAGTGTGCCGGGCAAGCGCGCGGCATCGCCGCCGAACTGCCGCGCAAGGTGCGGCGCGCGGCGCGCCCGCTGCGCCACGGCGTGCATTTCTGGCTGACCGATGCCGCCGGCCATGTGCTGCTGCGCCGCCGGCCGCCGCGCGGCCTGCTCGGCGGCATGACCGAACTGCCGGGCACGCCCTGGCGCGCCGCGCCGTGGGAGAGCGCGGAATGGGCCGCGCATGCGCCGATGCCGGCGGCCTGGCGCGCGGCCGGGGAGGTGCGGCACGGCTTCACGCATTTCGAGCTGCATCTGGTGGTGATGGCGGCCGAGGTGGCGGAACTCGCCGCCGAGGGGTTCGCCCGCCCGCGCGCGGCGCTGGCGGCGGAGGCGCTGCCCTCGGTGATGCGCAAGTGCGTGGCGCTGATGACGCAGAAATAACGGCCGAATAACGCCCGACGTCCTGACAGGACGCAGCCCGGCATGGCAGCATGAATACTTCCTGAATTGCCGGAAGGCCCTGCATGTCGGGTGTGCCGCTCAGCACCGCCACAGTCCCCGCGGGCGTGCTCTACGCCACCAGCGGGCGGGTGACGCTGCCCGGCTCCGGCGCCGTCTATTCCTGGCTCGCGACCCTCGGCGGCGCCGCCACGCCGCAGGGCGACCTGCTGGCGCTGAACGGCGACATGGCCGGGGAGGTGAAGGCGGCCGGCGGCAACGCGGCGCTGACCAACCCCTCGCTGTCGGCGCTCAACATCCCCGACGGCGCCGCCGGCCTCGCGCTCGGCGGCATGCCGGACGGCAGCGCCACCACCGGCGCGGTCAGCGACCTGCTGGCCTTCCGCTTCTTCAACGAGACGCTGCCCGCCAACGTCACCTTCGTCCTGTGGGACAGCGGCAGCGGGGAGGCCGGGCAGACCGCGAGCTTCAC
Source organism: Pseudomonadota bacterium (assembly GCA_021826485.1). Lineage (GTDB taxonomy): Bacteria > Pseudomonadota > Alphaproteobacteria > Acetobacterales > Acetobacteraceae > JAFKFJ01. The sequence goes on from JAKAZX010000283.1 coordinate 3,673, forward strand.
GGTCAGCGGCGCCGGCGCGGGGGATGTGCCGGTCAGCGGCCCGGACTGGAGCTTCACCGCCCTCCAGCCCTACAGCACGCCGAGCGGCGCCACCGTCAAGGCGGTGAACGGGGTGGTGGATGTCGCGCAGGGCGCCGGCGGCGCCAGCAGCCCCGACGCGGTGGTGCTGTTCACCTCCGCCGTGCCGCTCACGTCCATGACGGTGCAGGCCAGTGCCGCGCTCGCCGATACCTGGGGTGTGGCGCTGGCCGATGCGGTGGCGCAGAACAACCCGCCCTGCTTCGTCGCCGGCACCGCGATCATGACGCCGGCCGGGCCGGTCCCGGTCGAGCATCTGGCGCCGGGCGATGCGGTGGTGACGCGCTTCGCCGGCGTCGCCCGCATCCGCTGGACCGGCCGTCGGCGGCTCGCGCCGGGCCGGCACCGCGACCCGGAGGCGGCGTTTCCCGTGCGCATCCTGCGCGACGCGGTGGCGGACGGGGTGCCGGTGCGCGACCTGCTGCTGTCGCCCGACCATGCGGTGTTTCTCGGCGGCGTGCTGATCCCGGTGAAATATCTGCTGAACGGCGTCACCATCTTCCAGGACCGCGGCTTCGCCAGCGTCGAATACTGGCATGTCGAGCTGGCCCGTCACGACGTGCTGCTGGCGGAGGCGCTGCCGGCGGAAACCTATCTCGACACCGGCAACCGCGCCGCCTTCGAGCAGGCGGGCACGGCCCTGTCGCTGCATCCGCGCTTCGCCCCGAACACATGGGAGGCGGATGCCTGCGCGCGGCTGTGCGGCGCGGGCGCGCCGGTTGCGCAGGTCCGCGCCGCGCTGGCGCAGCGCGTCCATGCGCTGCCCTGGGTGCGCTCGGCCGGGTTGTGACTGCCCTGTCCGGCCCGCCATTGCCCGCCGGGCGCGATCCGGCCGATCATGCCGGCCGGCAGGGGGGAGGACACAGGATGCAACCGATCGGCGGAACCACGCGGCGCGCGCTGCTGCTCGGGGCGCTCGCCGCCCCCTGGGTGCGGCGCGCGGCCCATGCGGCGGAGGCGACGGAGGCGGCGACCGCGTCTGGCCGGGTCGGCGGCAGCATGGCGGATGGCGTGCGGGTGTTCCTTGGCATTCCCTATGCGGCGGCGCCGGTCGGCCCGCTGCGCTTCCGCCCGCCGGCGCCGGCAACGCCCTGGTCCGGCGTTCGCCCGGCGCGCAACTTTGCACCGGCGGCGATCCAGCCGGCTTCCCCGCGCACGCCGGACCTGCCGACCAGCGAGGATTGCCTCTATCTGAACGTCTGGGCGCCGGCCGCTGGCACCGGCCATCCGGTGCTGGTCTGGCTGCATGGCGGCGGCAACGTCGCCGGCACCACGCGCGAACCGACCTTCGACGGCACCGCCTTCGCGCGCGACGGCGTGGTGTGCGTGACCGTCGGCTACCGGCTGGGCGCCTTCGGCTTCCTGGACCTGTCATCAGTGCTGGGCGCCGGCTATGCCGGCAGCGGCTGCAACGGGCTGCGCGACCAGGCGGCGGCGCTGGGCTGGGTGCGCGAGAACATCGCGGCGTTCGGCGGCGATCCGGCGCGGGTGACGCTGGCGGGCCAGTCCGCCGGGGCGAAGGATGTCTGCGCGCTGCTCGGCGCGCCATCCGCCGCCCGGCTGATCCGCCGCGCCATCGTGGAAAGCGGCAGCGGCCAGACCGTGTTCACCGCCACCGAGGGGGCCGCGATCGCCCGGCAGTTCGCCGCCGCCGCCGGGGATGCGAACCTGTCGGACCTGCCGGCGGCGCGGCTGCTGGCGGCGGAGAATGCGGTGCTGGACGCAACGCCGGTGGATTTCCCGTTCCGCCCGGTGATCGACGGCGCGTTCCTGCCGCGCCGCCCGGTCGATGCGGTGGCGGGCGGCAGCGCCAAGGGGATCGACCTGCTGCTGG
>JAKAZX010000284.1 GCA_021826485.1 Pseudomonadota bacterium
GGTCGAGAAGGGCATCCGCATGCAGGCCGATACCGGCGTGCTGGCCGGCTTCCCGACCGTCGATTTCAAATACGCGCTGATCGACGGCAAGTACCACGACGTGGACTCGAGCGCGCTGGCCTTCGAGATCGCTGCCAAGGCGTGCTTCCGCGAAGGCATGAAGAAGGCCGGCCCGGTGATCCTGGAGCCGATCATGGATGTCGAGGTGACCACGCCGCAGGACCATGTCGGCGACGTGGTCGGCGACCTGAACCGCCGCCGCGGCATGATCCAGAACCAGGAAAGCGCCGGCAGCACCGTGATGGTGCGCGCGCACGTGCCGCTGAAGGAGATGTTCGGCTACATCAGCGACCTGCGCAGCATGACCAAGGGCCGCGCGTCCTTCACCATGCAGTTCCACCACTACGACCCGGTGCCGCGCAACATCGCCGACGAGATCATGGCGAAGTCGGCCTAGCCAGATCCGGCGCCCGGATCGCTGCGCAGCGATCCGGGCCGCCGCCGCGGCGTGGGACGGCCCATTCGCCGGCGTGATTCCGGATCGCTTCGTCATTGCGAGGAGCACAGCGACGAAGCAATCTAGCAGGTCGGGCGTGTCGCACCCAGCCGCCCATGGCTGCGGCGCACGCCGCGTCCAGGCGGGTGGCTGCTTCGGGGTTCTCGTGATGCGGCCGTGACCGTGTTGCAGGCTCCTGGATTGCTTCGGCTTCGCCTCGCAATGACGATCGAGCGTCATTGCGCCCACAGCGACGAAGCGATGTCACACCTCCCTCCCCTGCCTCGTCATTGCATCGGACGACAGGACGGAGGACACCATGCTGCGCTGGCTGCTGCGGCGGCGGATCGCCGCGTTCGGGCGGGCGTTCGACTACGACGTGACCTATATGCAGGAAATGCTGGACACCGATCCGGAAGCGGCGCGGCGCTTCGGCCGGCTGATCGGGCTCAGCCGCTACCGCCGCGGCATTCCCGCCGCCCCCTGGCACGCGGCGCATATCCGCGCCGCCCTGCATGAGGATTGCGGCCCCTGCGTGCAGCTTTCGGTCACCATGGCCGAGCGCCGGGGCGTGCCGGCCGCGGTGCTGCGCGCCGCCTTCACCGGCGATCTTGCCGCCATGCCGCCGGACGTGGCGCTGGCCTGCCGCTTCGCGGACGCCATCCTGCGCCGCGACCAGGAGACCGACGCGCTTCGGGCGCAGGTGCTGGCGCAATGGGGGCGGCGCGGGCTGCTCTCACTCAGCCTCACCACGCTGGCGGCGCGGACCTTCCCGGCGCTGAAATTCGCGCTCGGCCACGCACATTCCTGTTCGCGCGTGGTGGTGGGCGGGGCGCCGGTGGCGCGCCTGCGCCATGCCGCCTGACGGCGCCGAAGCGCAGGCGTCGGAGTTCGAGTCGCATCGCCGGCGGCTGATGGGGCTGGCGTACCGCATGCTCGGCTCGGTCGCCGAGGCCGAGGACGTGGTGCAGGATGCCTGGATGCGCTGGCACGACGCCGACCGCGCCGCGGTGCGCGAGCCTGCGGCCTTCCTGCACCGCGTGTGCGTGCGGCTCTGTCTCGACCGGCTGAAATCGGCGCGCGCACGGCGGGAAACCTATGTCGGGCCGTGGCTGCCCGAGCCGGTGCTCGACGCGGCTGCGCTGGACGTGGGGGAGCGGGCGGCCGACATCTCCTTCGCGCTGATGCTGGCGCTGGAACGCCTGTCGCCGCTGGAGCGTGCGGCCTTCCTGCTGCATGACGTGTTCGACCTCGACTTCGCCGAAATCGCCGTCGCGATCGGCCGCAACGTGACGGCGTGCCGGCAGTTGGCGGCGCGGGCGCGGGCGCATGTGCGCGCGGCGCGTCCGCGCTTTCCGGTCTCCGCCCAGCAGGGGGAGGCGGTGCTGGGCGCGTTCCTGCGCGCGGTGCAGAGCGGCGATGCCGCCGGCCTCGGCCGCCTGCTCGCCGCTGATGCGGTGCTGCGCTCCGACGGCGGGGGGCAGCGGCCGGCGGCGCTCAACCCGATCATCGGGCGCGAGCGGATCGTGCGCTTCTTCATCGGCCTGGCACGCAAGGGAAGGCTGGCCGGCGCGGGGCAGATCGTGCAGATCAACGGCATGCCGGGCGTCATGGCATGGCGCAGTGACGGACGGCCCGATGTGCTGGCGCTGGAGATCGCGGAGGCGCGGATCGCCGGCCTGTATGTGGTCAGCAACCCCGACAAGCTGGGGCATCTGCACCGCCACGCCGCGCCGGGATAGCCGGCCCCTATACCGCCAGCAGGCGCCGGGCGATGGCGATGACGCGGCGGGCTTCCGACCACAGGTCGAAGGCATCGAACGCATCGAACGCAGCCCAGGCGGTTTCGGTGATGTCGCCGCCCGCGCGCGCCTCTCCGCCCTGCCAGCGCGCGGCGAAATCGAGGATGGTGTAGTGGTAGCGCACGCGCCCGTCGGCATCGTGATGGATGCTGTCCACATGCGCGGCGAGGTGCAGTTCGCCGACCGCAAGCCCGGTTTCCTCGGCCAGTTCCCGCCGCGCCGCCGCCTCCACGGTTTCGCCGAGTTCCTGCGCGCCGCCCGGCAGGCTCCAGGCGCCGAGGCTGGGCGGCTGGCCGCGCCGCACCAGCAGCACCGCGCCGGGCCGCAACACCGCAACCCCGATGCCGACGATCGGACGGGGCGGGTATTCGCGGGTCACTGCGCCGGCGGTGCGGCCGGAGCGGGCGCCGGAGCGGGCGCCGGCGCGGCGGCGGCGGGCGCGGGCTTCGGCTCGGGCAGTTTCAGGTCGTCCAGGGACGGCACCAGCGTCTGCTCCTTCCACGCGCCGAGCTGATAGGCCCAGCCCTTGGTGCGGGCGTCGAGCGCGGCGGCGTCCTTGCCGGTGGCGGCAAAGGTCGCCCAGATGTCGGGGCCGGATTTGCTGACATCGACGGTCACGGTCATCCCGTCCGTGGTCGTCACCACCGCACGGCCGAGCGGCGTGCCGGGCGCCGGCGCCTTCTGCACGTTGTCGAAATTCAGCTCGGACAGCGCGCGGCCGACCTCCTCCAGCTTGAAGTCATCGAGTTTCGGATGATCGGCCGGCGCGGTCAGCACCAGCTTGCCGTCCTTGCGCGCGAATTGCAGCGTCGCGTCGCCGCGGGTGACGGTGTCGGTGGCAATCTTCGCCGCGTCGATATTGACGATGTCGCGGTCCAGCCAGTCCTGCGCGTCCGCGGTCACGGCGATGCGGCCGTCGGCGAGCCAGGACTGCGCCTCCCCCGGCCGGCGCACATACAGCGTGTCGATGCCGCCATGCGCGGCACTGCGCGCATGGCCGACGATCAGCGCCGCGATCACGCCGCCCTTCGCGTCCAGCACGCGCAGCAGCGTGGAATCCGCGCCCTTGCCGTCGGCATCCTCCACGCCCAGCCGCGCATAGTCCGCCGGGTCGGACGTGCGCGCGTCGTCCAGCCGCAGCTCGGTCAGCGCCGTCAGCACTTCATGCACCTTGCCCTGCTGGGCGGGATAGTCGCTGCGGTCGGCCACGCCCCAGACGGCGTCGGCGGTGGTGCCGGTGCGCCGCAGATGCAGCGTCGCGCCCTTGTGGACGATCTCCACCTGCGCGGCCTCCGCGAGCTTCGGGGTCAGGCCGGGGAACAGCAACTGCCCGGTCGCCACCTGCTGCGTCTGCTCCGCCGGGCCGCCGCCGTAATACAGGCCGAGCGCCAGCACGACGATGCCGATGGCGGCGAGGATGGCGGAAGTGCGTGCGCGCATCACAGGGTTTCCCGGTCAGGCCCGCGCCCGCGCGCGCCGCCGGCGCCGCGCGAGGCCGAGGATGATCGCCAGCACGGCCAGCAGCGCCGGCACCAGCACGATGTCGAACACGCGCAATTCCGTCTCCAGCCGGTCGATGTCGCGACGCAGCGCGAACTGCACCGCGCGCAGCCGGCTGCGCGTCTGCACGATGTCGCCTTGCAGATCGTCGATCGCCTTGCGCTGTTCGGCGGTGACGACGGCGGCTTTCTGCTCCCCGCGGCCGGCGCGCAGGTCGGCCAGCTTCTTCTGGGTTTCCTCCAGATGCGTCTGCAACGCCTTCTCGGTCTGCTGGTACTGCGCCTCCGCCTTGTGCTGCATGGCATCGACCAGCGTGAACGGATGGATGCTCTGGCCCTTGCCACGCAGGCCGATCAGGTCGTCTCCGCCGGCCAGCGTGCCGATCACGTTGGCGACGAACGGGCCGTTGTCGCTGAACGGCACGGCTTCCTGCTGGCCGAAGAAATCCTGCACGCGCACCCAGAACCGGTCCGCCAGGATGTCGGTGTCGCCGACCACGACCAGATTGGCGGGGGACGCGGTCTCGGCGATATGCGCCGGGAAATGCTCCGCCCGCTGCTGGCCGGCGGGCAGATCGGGCGGCCCGGTGAAGGCGGATTTCAGCGTGCCATGCACCCGCGCCGCGATCACGCGCGCCCCGCCCGCCGGATGGAATTCGGCGAGGATGCCGGCGGGGTCGGGAAATTCGCTGACCTTGGCGACCGGGATCAGGCCGGAATCCTTGCTGCTGGACAGCAGCGGCGTGAACTCGATCGCGGCACCCGGCTTCCTGGCGATCGCGCCGGCCGCGGCAACCGTCACCTGCGTCACGTCGGCCATCGCCGGATCGTCATGCGCGATGCCGGCGCCGCTGATGTTGAACCACGGCAGATAGTCCACCACCTGCTGGCCGGACCGCACGCGCCACGCGCCGTCCGGGTCGCCCACCACCTGCTTGGGGTCGAATTCGATGCCCCACGCATCGAACAATTGTGCCAGATCGCTGCCGGTGTCCTGGCGTGGCATGCCGGAGGGATCGGGCTGCGCCGCCTCCGCCTCGCTGTGCGGATCGACCATCGCCATCAGCCGCCCGCCGCGCATCACGAACTGGTCGATCGCGTACATCGCCGCCGGCGTCAGGTGCTGCGCCTCGGCCACCAGCAGCACCTGGATGTCCTTGTCGATCACCTGCGCGTCCAGCGGCACGCTGCGGACGGTGAAGCTCTGCTCCAGCTCCAGCATCGACACCCACGGCCCGCCGCCGCCGCGCCCCATCATCATCATGCGCGGGTCGCCCTGCAGCGGCAGCGACGACATCACGCCGATCACCGCGCGGTGCGGGTCGGACAGTTCATAGATTAGGTTGGTCAGGTCGTATTCCAGGAAGCGTTCCCGCTCCGCCGCGAAGAACGGGATGGTGCGCTGGTCGTCCAGCAGGTTGGTGCCGGCGAGGCCGAAATACACCTGCTCCCCGCCCTGGTTGAGCGGCACGCCCTGCAAGCCGTAGGCGAGTGCCCGGTCCTCGGTATCGCTGAACGGCTCGGGGTCGAACAGCTCCAGCTTCAGCCGGCCGTGCGCATCGGCGGCATATTCGCGCAGCATGGCGCGCACGCGGTCGGCATAGGCGCCATAGGCGGGTGCCGCGACGCCGAGCTGGCGCGAATAGAACAGCCGCAGCGTCACCGGCTCCCGCAAATTCGCCAGGATGCGCCGCGTGCCGGGCGACAGCGTATAGAGATGCTGCCGCGTCAGATCGAGCCGCACGTTCTGCAGGAACCGTTCGGCGAGCATGTTGCCGCCG
>JAKAZX010000285.1 GCA_021826485.1 Pseudomonadota bacterium
CTCGATCAGCCGGCCCAACTGGTAGAAGAACCAGCCCTGGTCACGGAAGAACGTGCCTTCGGTGATGCCGGTTTGGGTCTGCACGCCTTCCTTCAGCAGCCGGCACAGGCGCGACAGGCGGTCACCTTCCAGCGCCTCGGGCGGGATCGCCGTCATGTCGCGGTGGAGCACGTTGAGATGCATCCACATCTCGGTCGAGATCAGCGGGCGCAGCGTGCGCGCATTGGTGCGCGCGGCGTTCAGGCTCGCCGGAATGCTGGTGGGATTGCCCGCATCCAGCAGATAGAACCGCTTCACCGCATCCGCGCCTGGGGCCAGTCCGCGCTCGGCGAAGCAGGCCTCATCGGCGTTGATGCGCACCAGGGCGAACCAGCTTTCCGCCTCCCGCCCCGGCGCCTCGGCGGTCTGTGTCACGTCCAGCAGGCGCGCCGTGTTCTCCACGCGCTCCAGGTAGCGCGCCATCCAGAACAGGCTTTCGGCGTAGCGGGCCAGCAGCGGCGTGTCGCGCGCGACGCTCATGCCGCGCGCTCCCCTGCGGCATCGTCCAGCACCCAGGTATCCTTCGATCCGCCGCCCTGCGACGAATTGACCACCAGGCTGCCTTCCTTCAGCGCCACGCGCGACAATCCGCCCGGCAGCACCCAGGTATCGCGCCCGGTCACCGCGAAGGGACGCAGGTCGAGATGGCGCGGGCGGATGCCATGCTCGGTCAACGTCGGGCCCACCGAAAGCGAGATCACCGGCTGGCTGATCCAGTTCGCCGGGTCGGCGAGCAGTGCGGCGCGCGCGGCATCCAGTTGGGCGCGCGTCGCGCGCGGGCCGATGGTGATGCCGTAGCCGCCCGATTCACCCACCGGCTTGACGACGAGCCGATCCAGATGCGCGAGCGTGTAGGCCAGCCCCTCCGGCTCGCGGCAGATATGCGTCTCGACATTCGCCAGGATCGCGTCTTCGCCGAGATAATAGCGGATGATGCGCGGCATGTAGGCGTACACCGCCTTGTCGTCGGCAACGCCGGTACCGACGGCGTTGGCCAGGGTGACGTTGCCGCGCCGCCATGCCTGGATCAATCCCGGCACGCCCAGCAGCGAATCGGCGCGGAACACGGTGGGGTCGAGGAAGTCGTCGCCGATGCGGCGATAGATCGTGTGCACCGCCTTCGGCCCGGCGGTGGTGCGCATCCAGACCCGATCGTCCTCCACCACCAGATCCGCACCTTCGACCAGCGGCACGCCCATTTCGCGCGCCAGGAACACATGCTCGAAATAGGCGGAGTTGTAGATGCCCGGGGACAGCAGCACGACCTGCGGATCGAGCACCCCTTCCGGCGCAATCTCGGTCATCGCGGCGAGCAGGCGGCGGCCGTAATCGTCCACCGGGCGCAGCCGCATGCCCGCCATCAGGTCCGGGAAGGCGCGCGACATCAGATGCCGGTTCTCCACCACGTAGGAGACGCCGGAAGGGGTGCGGGCATTGTCCTCCAGCACCATGAAGCTGCCAGCGGCGTCGCGCACGATGTCGGTGCCGCAGATGTGCACGTAGGTGCCGAAGCGCACCGGAAAATCCTGCATCTCCGGCCGGAAATTGGCGTTCCCGAACACCAGTTCGGCGGGGATGGTGCCGTCATGCACGATGCGCGCGGCGTGATAGATGTCGTCCAGGAAGGCGTTCAGCGCCGCCACGCGCTGGCGGACCCCGTCCTCCAGCCGGCGCCATTCCGATGCCGTGACCAGGCGCGGAATGCAGTCGAACGGCAGGATGCGGTCGATCGCGGCGGCTTCCGAATAGACCGTGAAGGTGATGCCCAGATTGATCAGCTCGGTCTCCGCCGCGGCGGCGCGGGCGCGCAGCGTGTCCAGGCCGATGGCGCCGATGCGCTGGCGGACCACGGCGGCGGTGCCGCGATCGTCCGGGCGCTGGCTGGTCAGCTCGCAGAAATAGTCGCCGGCACGGTAGTCGTGGAACGGATCGTCGGGGCTGCTTTGCATGCGTCTTCCGCTGATGGGCGCTCGCCGGGGCGGACGCCGGGACCACGGGCTTTCGGAAGCAAACAGCATACCAGTATCGCGCCGATTGCAACCCCCGCGTTCGGCGGGCCGGGGCCTTGGCCGGCACGGGCGATCCCGGCTAAAGGCTCGCATCCACGCCACCCCCGCCTACGGGAGCTTGCCATGCGTCTGCTCATTTCCGCCGCCACGGCGGCCGGCCTGCTCGCCGGCCCGATCTGTGCCACGGCCGCGGCCGAATCCTGCGCCCGCCCGCTCGAAATGCAGGCGTTCGACGTGGAGGGGCTGAAAAGCGAGCTGATGGTGGTGGCGATCTCCTGCCAGGTGCAGGAGCGCTACAACGGCTTCATCGCCCGCTACCAGCGTGAACTGCAGATGCAGGAGCGCGCGATCAACGGCTATTTCGCCCGCACCTCCGGGCATCGCGCCCAGCAGATGCATGACGACTACATCACCAATCTGGCCAATGTGCAGTCGGAAAGCGGCATCCAGCAGGGCACGCTGTTCTGCGCCCAGCGCCTGCCGATGTTCGATGAGGTGATGGCGCTCGGCAGCCCGAAGGAACTGGCGGGCTATGCCGAGAGCAAGTCGCTGGCCCGGCCGCCGGGAATTTCCGAATGCGCCGAGCCGGAAAAGAAGAAGAAGAAAGTCACGGCAGCGTCGGACAGCAAGTGAAGTCTCCGGCGCGGGGCGGTTTGCACCGCCCCGCGCCGGTGCAGGCTACTTCAGGATGATCTCGACGCGGCGGTTCTGCGGCTCGCGCACGTTGGCGGCGGTCGGCACCAGCAGATGCGTGTCGCCGAAGCCCTGCGCCACGATCTCGTTCTGCGGCACGCCGTCCCGCACCAGCTCGGCCGCGACGTTCTGCGCGCGCTGCACCGAGAGCTTCTGGTTGTACTGCGGGTTGCCGGAGGTGTCGGTGTAGCCGTTCACCTCGATGCGCGTGAGCTGCACGCGCGAGGCGTTCTGTGCCGCCTCGGCGATGATCTGCTTGGCGCGGTCGGTCAGGTCCGCCTTGTCCCAGTCGAAGAAGACCAGATAGGTGCGGGCCGGGGCCGGGGCCGGGGCGGCGACCGGCGTCGGGGCCGGCGCAGGGGCCGGGGCCGGCGGCGGGGCGACGCCGAACACGTAGCGCAGCCCGAGCAGGGCGGCGTTGTTGTACTGGTTGGCGAGCTTGGTGCCCTTGTAGGTGAGCTGGTCGGCGGTCGCCATGAAGCGGTATTCCACGGTGGCCGACAGGCCCGGCACCGACGGCACCGGGAAGGCCGCGCCGATGATGCCCTGGCCGGCGACATCCGGCTTGCTGCCGCTGAACCCGGCGCCGAGCGCGTTCTTGCCGCCGCTCAGGTCCTGCATCACGCCGCCGACGCCGATGCCGACATACGGGTAGACGATCTTCGACCCGATATCGAAATCATACAGCGCGTTGACGAAGGCACCGAACGTGTTGTCGGTGACGGTGGCGACGCTGCGGTTCTCGTCGGTGTTGCGGAAGTTGCCTTCGAACTCGACGCGCAGGCCGTTGCCGAAGCCGTAGCCGCCGCTGGCGACCACGACGGGCCCGCCGTTGCCCTTCACCTCGCCGCCGCCGGCGCTCTTGATGCCCTGGGGCTCCAGGAAGTTCCAGCCGGCACCGGCACCGACATAGAACCCGTTGACGGGCTGGGCCATCGCGGCCGCCGGCAGCGCCAGCACGCCAGCGGCGACCAGCATGTTGCGGAGCTTCATTCGGTCCCTCTCCTTGTTCGTCCGGCACGGCGCAGACGACGTGCCTATCCGGCCCGGCGGGCAGAGCGCCGGGTCAATCGTTCCTTTACTAAGCGGCGGCGGCGGCCGGCGCCAGCACCGGTTACCGGCAGACCCAGCGCACGGGCGCATGGCGACCATTCCTGTTGCAGCGCAGCAACAGGATGTGGCGGATGGATTACAAGCCGGATAGATCGATACGGATCGATCACACCAGCTTCGCCGCGAAGGGCGGCTGGAGATCGGGCGACTCGAATTCCAGCACCCACAGGTCGGGATCGGTGCGGAGCTGCCGCTGCACATAGGCGTCGGCCGCCGCCTGATCGACCGGCACGGCGCCGCTGCCGCGCAGCCAGGCCGGCTCCCCGTCGCTGGTCCGCACCTGCGTCAGCACCACCAGCCCGTCGCGCCCGCGCAGCACCACCAGGATGCCGCCGGCATCCGCATCGCCGCGCCGCAGCACCGCGCCGTAGCGCCCGGCGGCATTGCCCAGCCGCAACACGGACTGCACCCACAGCCCCGCCTTGACCCGTGCCTCCGCCATGCTCGATCCCCTTGTCGCTCGCCCGCCGCGCTGCCAAAACCCCGGCAGCCGCATGAGGATGCCATGACCAAAGAGATGAGCGAGGGGCAGCGCAGCTACGAGGCCCGGCGCGCGGCAAGGGCGGGGGTGAGCCTGGAGAAGTGGCTGAAGATGAAGGAGCGGGAGCAGCAGGCCGAGCAGGCGCGCGCCAAGGCCGCCGCGACCCCGCCGGAGCCGCGCAAGCCCAGCCTGATCGCCCGCCTGATCGAGCGCGCGCACAAGCCGCTCTGACCCTCCGGTCAGACCATCCGGCGCACCACCCCGTCGCGCCGGATCAGCCCATGCCAGGCGGCGCCGGCGACGTGCAGGGCGACCGCCGCGAACAGCGCCGCGGCGCCCCACCAGTGCGCCGCCACCAGCGCGTCCGATATCGGCTTCGGCTGGCGGGCGATCGGCAGCGGCACCGGGACCAGTTCGTACCAGACCAGCGGCGCCCCGGCGGCATAGGCGTCCAGCAGCCCGAGCACCGGCTGCACCAGCAGCAGCAGATACAGCGCCGCATGGTTCAGCCGCGCCAGCACCCGCACCGGCCGCCCGACGCTGCGGGGCAGTGCCGGCGCCCCGCCGCGCAGCCGCAGCAGTGCCCGCAGCAGCAGCAGCGCCAGCAGCGTCAGCCCGGTGCTCTCATGCAGGTTGAACAGAAGATGCGCCCGCGCCTCGTCGGCCGGCGGGGCATAGGCGATCGTCAGGCCGAGCGCGAACATCAGCACCACCAGCACGGCCATCAGCCAGTGCAGCACGCGCAGGCCGAGCGGGTAGCGTACGGGCTTGCCGATCATTGACCGCCCCCGACCTCCTGGCGCTGCATGCTGACTGGAGCATCGATCCGCGCAAGAGGTGGATGACGCTGGCGTCCGCGCAAGGCGGCGGCTGGCAGGTCGCGGCCCCCCGGCCCGCGGGCGACCCGGCGGACCTGCTCGCCCGCCTCGCCGAAGCGGCGCGCGGGGCGCCGGTCCTGTTCGGGGCGGACGTGCCGCTCGGCCTGCCGCGCGCCTATGCGGCCCGGCATGCGCGGGCGGCCGATTTCCTCGCCTTCCTGCGCACACTGCCGGGCCGACCCGATTTCTTCGCGGTCGCGCCGACGCTGGCGGAGGTCGGGCCGGATCGCCCGTTCTACCCGGCCCGCGGCGCGGCGGGCATGACGCGGGCGGCTCATGCGGCGGCGCTGGGCCTTCCCTCTGCCGCCGCGCTGTGCCGCGCCTGCGACCGTGCCACCGCCGAGCGGCCGGCCGGCGC
>JAKAZX010000008.1 GCA_021826485.1 Pseudomonadota bacterium
GCGGTGGGCGGCCCTGGGCGGCCTGCTGGTGCTGGCGGCCTGCGGCACCAACCCGAACGAACGCACCACCGGCGGCGCGGCGGCCGGGGCGGCGACCGGCGCCGGCATCGGGGCGATCGCCGGGCCGCCGGGCATGGCGCTCGGCGCCGTGGTCGGCGCGGGGGCGGGCGCGGTCACCGGCGCGACCACCAGCCCGAGCAACCTCAATCTCGGCGCGCCGCCGTGGGACAACCCGCAGGCGCGGGTGCCCGGCCCGAACGGTATCGTGGCCCCGGATACCGGGCAGACCACCAAGTCGTACTGAGCCGGCGTCGTGGCCTGAGCGAGACCGGATCGGAACGCCAACCACCTCGCGAAGACTCGTCTTGCGCCGGCAATGGCCTCGCGCCTAACGTGCTCGTGAACACACAAGCACGCGAGGCGCACGCATGCGTGAGCGGGTTGCGGCCCCGAAAGGGGTCGCGGCGGGGGAGTTTGTCCCTGTCCCGGCGGTCGAATGGCCGACCCTGCTGCTCGCCGTCCTCATCTATGGCGGGTGGCTGCTGCTCACCCTCGGCCACGCCGCACTGCCCGCCTGGCTCGTGTGGCCGGGGCTGGCCTGGCTGGTGGCCTGGCACGGATCGTTGCAGCATGAGGTGCTGCACGGTCACCCGACGCGCCGCCGCCGGGTGAACGCGGCGATCGGGTTTCCGCCGCTGGCGCTGTGGCTGCCGTATGAGATCTACCGGCGCGCGCATCTGCGCCACCATGTCGATGTGCGGCTGACCGACCCGCTGGACGATCCGGAAAGCTATTACTGGACGCCCGACCTGTGGGCCGGGCTGAGCCGCCCGGGGCAGTGGCTGGTGGGCGCGCAGACGACGCTGCTCGGCCGGCTGCTGATCGGGCCGGGGTGGAGCGTCTGCCGCTTCTTCCATTTCCAGATCCAGCAGGCCTGGCGCGGCGATCCCGGGGTGCGCGGCATCTGGGCGCGGCATCTGGCGGGCGTTGCCGTCGTGCTCGCCTGGCTGTGGGGTGTCTGCGGGATCAGCCCGCTGCTGTATTTCGCCGCCGTCGTCTATCCGGCGACCGCGCTGCTGCTGGTGCGCAGCTTCGCCGAGCACCGTGCCGCCGGCGGCGTGCCGGAGCGGATCGCGCTGGTGGAGAATGCGCCGGTGCTCGGCCTGCTGTTCCTGTTCAACAACCTGCATGCCGTGCACCACGCCTGGCCACGGGTGCCGTGGTACCGCATCCCGCGCCTCTATCGCCGCCATCGCGCAGCGCTGATCGCGGCCAATGGCGGGTTGCTCTACGATGGCTATGCCGATGTGGCGCGGCGCTATCTGGTGTCGCCGCATGACAGCCTGCTGCACCCGCTCGGCCGCGCGCCGGCGCACGGGACCGGAGGATGATCGAAGACCCGCCGCTGCTGACCATCCTGCGCGACCGCCCGCGCCCCGACCCGGCCCTGCTGGAAGGGCTGCGCGGCGCGATGACCGGGCACGTGATCGACGCCATGAACGGGGCCGGCGCGATGGCCGCGGCGGTCAAGCCGGTCGATCCCGCCGCCGCAGCCTTCGTCGGCGTCGCGCTGCCCTGCGAGACGGGGCCGGGCGACAATCTGGCGGTGATGGCCGCGCTCGCGCTGGCGCAGGCGGGCGACGTGATCGTGGCGGCGGCGGACGGCTTCGTCGGCTCCGCCATCATGGGCGACAACGTGGCCTGGATGGCGCGCAACGCCGGGGTGGCGGCGCTGGTGACGGACGGTGCGGTGCGCGACGCGGCCGGCATCCGCCAGATCGGCCTGCCGCTGTTCGCCGCCGCCATCACCCCCAATTCCTGCGCCCGCAACGGCCCCGGCCGGGTCGGCCTGCCGGTGGTGTGCGGCGGCGTCACCGTCGCCGCCGGGGACGTGGTGGTCGGCGATGCCGACGGGGTGGTGGTGATCCCGCGCGCCCTGCTGGCCGACGTGGTCGGCCGCCTGCCGCGAGTGATCGAGGCCGAGCGCGCCCTGCAGGCTCGGCTCGCCGAGGGGCGGACGCATATGGCGGCGGTGGCGGACCTGCTGGCCGGCGATCGCGTCCGCTACGTCTGACCGTCCCGCGCCGCGAGGGCGTCGGCCAGGGAATGCGTGGCACTGCCGGGCTTCAGCGGCTGCGGCTGGCCCGGGCCGGGTGCCCAGCCGGTGAGGATGCCGAGCCGCAGCGTCGCCACCGTCCGCCCGTCCTGCTGGCGCAGCCCCGCCAGCGCTGCCGGGAACAGCGCTCGCGGCGGGGCGCGGCGGCTGCGCAGCGCCACCGCATTCGTCTCGCCGGCCGCGCGCAGGTCGTGCAGCAGGTCGAGCGGGCGGGCATAGAGCAGCCGCACATCCTCGGCATCGGCAACCGGCAGGGCGAAGCCGGCGCGCTGCAACAGGGCGGCGCAGTCGCGCAGGTCGGGGAACGGGGAGACCCGCGGCGCCGCGCCGCCGGACAGCGCCGCCTCCGCCTCCGTCAGCGCCAGCCGCAGCTCGCCGAGCGTGCCGAGCAGCGGCAGGCTCGCCAGCAGCAGCCCGTCCGGGCGCAGCGCGAGGCGCAACTGGATCAGCGCGCCCGGCAGGTCGTTGATCCAGTGCAGCGACAGGCTGGCCACGATCAGGTCGAAGCTGGCCGGCGCGAACGGCAGGAACTCGGCATCGGCGGCGGTGGCCGGCGCGCCGGCCCGCGCCGCCAGGGCGGGCGAGATGTCGGCGGCGAGCGTCGGGATGCCGCGCGCGGCCAGCAGCGGCGCGACGATGCCGCGCCCGCCGAGATCGAGCGCCGCGGTGAAGCGGCGCGTGGTGTCGTCCAGCCGGTCCAGCAGCCGCGCCGCCGCGTCGTGCAGCACGTCCGCCACACGCGCCTGGGTCAATGCCGCACGGTCGCGGTGGCGGCGCACGGCGGCGCGGTCGAAGACGTGCATGGCCTCGTCCATGCGCGGGTTCTACGCCCTCCCGCATTGCTGCCAAGCCCGCGCGGCCGCTAGGCTCGTTGCATGCACGGTCTGCTGCCCCTGGCTGGACGGATGGCGCTCGACCTGCTGCTGCCGCCGGTCTGCCTGACCTGCGACCGGCCGGTGGAGGCGCCGGGGCGGTTCTGCGCCGCCTGCTTCGCCCGCACCGGCTTCGTGACCGAGCCGTGCTGCCATTGCTGCGGCCAGCCCTTCGCCCATGCCGGGCTGGGCGGGGCTGCGGGGCGGTGCCCGTCCTGCCTCGCCCACGCCCCGCCCTGGCGGCGCGCGCGCGGGGCGCTGCGCTACGATGCGCAGGCGGCCAAGCTGATGCTGGCGTTCAAATATGCGGACCGGCCCGACCTCGCGGCGCCGCTGGCGGCACTGATGGCGCGGGCGGGGGCAGCGCTGCTGCGGGATGCGGAGCTGATCGTCCCGGTGCCGCTGCACCGCCGCCGGCTGTTCGCCCGCCGCTACAACCAGGCCGCCCTGCTCGCGCTGGCGCTCGGCCGGCGCAGCCTGCGCCCCGCGGTGCCCGACCTGCTGGTGCGCACGCGGCCGACCGTGAAGCTGGGCGATCTCGGTCGCGCGGCGCGGGCGGAGGTGCTGGCGGGCGCGATCGCCGTGCGCCCGGCCCGCGCGTCCCTGGTCGCCGGGCGGCAGGTGCTGGTGGTCGATGACGTGATGACCTCCGGCGCCACCGCCGCCGCCTGCGCCGCCGCGCTGCTGGCGGCCGGCGCAGCGGCGGTCGATGTGCTGGTGGCCGCGCGCGTGCCAGACCCGCGTCTCACCTGACCCACTTGCAGCGGGCGCCGCGCCGTCAAACCTGTCGCACACCGTAAGGAGGGCGCGATGCCGAAGGTCGAAGTCTACACCCAGCCCGGATGCCCGTACTGCTCGCGCGCCAAGGCGCTGCTGGCGCGCAAGGGGGTGGCGTTCCAGGAAATCCACGCGCCGTACGGCACCGCGGAGCGGGAGGAATCGATCCGCCGCGCCGGCGGCCGGACCAGCGTGCCGCAGATCTTCATCGACGGGCGCCATATCGGCGGCAGCGACGATCTGGCGGACCTCGACCGCGCCGGCGGGCTGGACCCGCTGCTGCATCCTGCATGACCCGCTGGCACTCCCTTGCCCGGAGTGCCAAGATGCCCATGTCAGTTTCGCTTCGTGCCGCAAAGGTTCCGATGATCCATTATGCCCTGCAGTGCCGGGAGGGCCACGGCTTCGACGGCTGGTTCCGCGACAGCGCCGCCTTCGAGGCGCAGGCGGCGGGCGGCCTGATCGCCTGCCCGAACTGCGCCGACACCAAGGTGACGCGCGCCCTGATGGCCCCGGCCGTGACCAGCGGGCGGGAGAAGCCGGCCGCGCCGCCGGCTGCCCCGTCCCCAGCCGCCCCGTCCTCCGCCGCTGCGTCCCCCGCCGCTGCGTCCCCCGGGCCGGTGGCGTCCGGCAAGGAGCAGCCGGCCGCGGTCGCCGGCCCGATGCCGGACCATGTGCGCGCCATGCTGCAACGGCTGCGCGCCGAGGTGGAGCGGCACTGCGACTATGTCGGGGAGCAGTTCGCCGAGGAGGCGCGGCGGATGCACCGCGGCGAGAGCGAGCGGCGCGGCATCTACGGCGAAGCCACCCCCGACCAGGTCGAGGCGTTGGCCGAGGACGGCATCGAGACGGCCCGGATTCCCTGGGTGCCGCGCGCCGACGGCTGAGGCGGCGGCTGACGGGGGCCGCCGCGCGGGGCATGATCCTGCCCCTGACGGAGGCGAGGGCGAATGCTCCTGACGCTCGTGATCCTGCTGGCGGCGACGGCGATCGCCGTGCCGGTGTCGCGCCGGCTCGGCCTGGGCAGCATCCTCGGCTATCTGGTCGCCGGCGCGGTGATCGGGCCGGCCGGTTTCGGCCTCGTCACCGATGTCGGGCGGATCGCCGACGTGTCGCAGCTCGGCGTCACCATGCTGCTGTTCCTGATCGGCCTGGAACTGCGCCCGCACCGGCTATGGGTGCTGCGCCGCGCGGTGTTCGGCCTCGGCCTGGGACAGATGCTGCCGAGCAGCCTGCTGCTCGGCCTGCTCGCCTATGCCGCGGGTGTGGACGCGGCGGGCGCGGCGCTGCTCGGCGCGGGGCTTGCGCTGTCCTCCACCGCGATCGTCCTGCCGATGCTGGCGGAGCGCGACCTGCTGCCCTCCACCGCCGGGCGGGACAGTTTTGCCGTGCTGCTGTTCCAGGACCTCGCCTTCATCCCGCTGGTCGCGGCGCTGCCGCTGTTCGCGGGGCAGCACGTTCCCTCGCACGTTCCATGGCAGGATGTGCTGCGCGCGGTGGTCGCGATCGCGGCCATCCTGGTCGGCGGCAGCGTGCTGGTGCCGCGCCTGTTCCGCCTGATCGGCGGCGCCCGCACGCCGGAAGTGTTCACCGCGTCCGCATTGCTGCTGGTGGTCGGCACCGCCGCGCTGGCGGACTGGGCCGGCGTGTCGCCGTCGCTCGGCGCGTTCATGGCCGGGGTGATGCTGTCGGACTCCGACTATCGGCATGAATTGCAGGCCGATATCGCGCCGTTCCAGGGCCTGTTGCTCGGCTTCTTCTTCATCTCGGTCGGCATGTCGGCCGAGCTGGGGCTGATCCTGCACGCCCCCGTCGCGGTGGCCGGCGCGGTGGTCGTGCTGGTCGCGGCCAAGGCGGCGGTGGCGTTCGCGGTCGGCTGGGTGAAGCGGCGCAACCTGCGCCACGCGCTGCGCTTCGCCGTCGCCCTGCCGGCGGGCAGCGAGTTCAGCTTCGTGCTGTTCGGCGCGGCGCTCTCGGGCCATGTGCTGAGCCGCGACGTTGCCGGCTTCGCAACGCTGGTCGCCGGCCTGTCGATGGCGGCGGCGCCGCTGCTGTTCGCCGGGGTGGAAGCGCTGCTGCTGCCGCGCCTGCACCGGCGGCACGAGCCGGCCTATGACCCGATCGAGGGGCCGCCCGCGCCGGTCATCATCTGCGGCTTCGGCCGGGTCGGGCAGATCGTCGGGCGGGTGCTGCACATGCAGCGCATTCCGTTCACCGCGCTCGACAAGGACCCGGCGCAGATCGAGGTGGTGCGCCGCTTCGGCGGCCGCGTCTATTTCGGCGACCCGACGCGGCTGGAAGTGCTCCGCGCCGCCGGGGCGGAAACCGCGCGGGTGCTGGTGCTGACCCTGCCGGACACCGAGGCGACGCTGGCGACGGCGGCGATGGCCAAGCGGCACTTCCCGCATCTGGCGATCCTGTCGCGGGCGCGCGACCGGCGGCACGCCTACCGGCTGATGGACCTCGGCATCGCCGGGTTCATCCGCGAAACCTTCCTGTCCAGCCTGCATCTGAGCGAGCTGGTGCTGTCGCATCTGGACGTGCCGGCGGAAACCGCGGCGCGCGCCATCGCGCTGTTCCGCGCGCATGACGAGCGCACGCTGGAGGAGATGCACGCGGTGGCCGGCGATGAGCGGCAGTTGATCGAAAGCACGCAGCAGGCGACGCGCGAGTTGCTGGACCTGTTCGAATCCGACCGCGCCGGGACGTGACCCCTGCGGCACCGCCGCAGGGGTGCCGCGTCACGAGAAGGACGAGCGGTCGAGGTGGCTCACGTTCAGGAACGTCACCTTGGTATTGTCCTCGAGGTTGATGGTCACGCTGCCGCCCTGGTCGTGCTGGCTGTCGAGCGCATGGTCGATCGCGTTGCGGTCGTTGGAGACCAGCTTGATCGTGTCCACGCCCGGCGTGAAGTCCGCGATGACGAAGTGGCCGTGGCTCTTGTCGTCGATGAACTCATAGGTGTTGCCGGCGGCGCCGCCCTGCATCGTGCCGCCGTGGCTGCCGGCGATGAAGGTGTTATAGCCGAAGCCGCCGATCATCGAATCGGCGCCGCTGCCGCCGACGAAGGTGTCGTTGCCCCAGCCGGCGCCCAGCAGCGTCTCGTTGCCGCGGCCGGCGATCAGCTTGTCGGCGGCGCCGCCCTCGGCGACCAGCAGGTCGTTGTTGCCGCCACCGAACAGCGTCGTTGCCGCCATCCCGCCGATCAGCAGGTTATTGCCGGCGCTGCCGCCGTGATAGACGCCCCCGCCATTGCCGCCGGTGATGGTGTCGGAGCCCATGCCGCCGAACACGGTGGATGATCCGCTGCCGTTGGCGAACACCAGCGTGCCGGTGCCGCCCTGCACGATGGCCTTGCCGCTCTGCACGTCCACCGTGTCGTTGCCGCTGCCGGCGACGATGCTGTCCTGGCCGGTGACCACGACGAGGTCGTTGCCGCTGCCCAGCACGATGCTGTTCGATCCCGGCCCCGCGCCGATCGTGTCGTTGCCGGAGAACGCCAGGATGCGGTTGTTGCCGCCATCGGTCAGGAACAGATGGTCGCCGCCGCCGACCAGTGGGGTGACCAGCGTGCTGCCGCCGCCGCTGGCCACCACCGTCCCGGTGCCGCTGTTGGCGAAATAGGTGATCGGCGAGTCGCTCACCACCGCTTGGGTGGTGGCGCTGCCGCCGAACAGCAGCACCGGCCCGCCCGCGACATTGACGATATCCGGCGTGTTGGCCGGGACCGAGGCGACGCCCGGGCCGGTGACGATGAGGTATCCGGGGCTCGACGGGGCATCGAGCGGACCGATCCCTTCGTATGCGTAAGGCGTCAGATTGCCTGCGGCGACCTGATTCGTGATCAAGCCAAGTATCTCTGCGGCAACTGAGGCGTTTTGTGATGTTCCAATTAGGACATCGACATTTTTTCCGCCGGTTCCGACAACGGTTAATTGTGGCATCTGATCCGAACCCTCACCATGATTTTTTTGGAGACTCCATTGTTTGTTCAATCTGCCGATGTAACGCAAGAATTAACTGCGACCGCAATGATTTGTTCACGATCACATCCCCGGGAGGCATGGCCGCGGCGGCCTGCACCGGACGGCGGCGCGGCGCGCGGGATCGTCCCCCGGCCGCGACAACGTGACGCGGCCGGGGGAACCGGAGCCGTCGGCGGCGGTTGTTCGCGTGCAGATCGGGCTTGCGGCCTGAGGCGGTCCGGTCTGGCAGCCTTCCGGTTTCCCCCCTGGCGCTCCCGCACGTGCGGGACGCCCAACTTGGCGGCGTTCTGGCCCCCGGCCCGGTGCTCGGCACCGGGCCGACGTTTTTTGCCCCGGCCGCACCGCGCGGGAATCGCTGATTAAGCGTGCCTGATCCGGATGCTCACGCTATGCTGGGCCGGTGGGGATTCCTTGCAGAGGGACGCATGCGGCTTCCGGCCGACGCGACTGTTGCCCGGTCCCTCGCCATTGCGGGACTGCCGGGGGACGGCGCCGCGGTCGGCGGGTTTCGCCGCGCGGCGACGCGCTGGCTCGGGTCGCTGCTGTTCGCCCTGCCGCTGATCGGGCTGGCCGGCGCCGGCTGGTGGTCGCTGCGCGGCACGCGCAGCATGCTTGCCGCGGACATGACCCGCACCATCACGCTGCTCGGCGCCGAGACCTCCGGCATCCTGCAGACCCAGCAGGTCATGCTGGCTGCCCTGAACGCCCGCACCGCCGATCTGGACTGGGAGCAGATCCGCACCTGGCCCGACGTGCTCGCCTTCGCCCGAGCGCTGGTCGCCTCGTCCGGCACGGTTGACACGTTCGGTCTGACCTCGCCCGACGGTCACATCGCCCTGGCGACCGAGGCGGCCCGCCCGCCGGTCGATGTCGATCTGTCGGACCGCGACTTTGTCGCCGCGTTTCCCCCCGGCACCGCCCGCCGCGACAGCTACGTGGCGGCGCCGGTGCAGAGCCGCGTCGATGGCCGGCCGCAACTGCACCTGTCGCGCCCGCGCGTCACCGCCGACGGGCGGGCGGATGGCGGCACCGTGGTCGCGGGGATCGACCCGGCGGTATTCGGACGGGCCTTCGCCGCGGTCGCGCCGAGCCGAAAGACGCATTTCCTGCTGCTGCGCCGCGACGGCACGGTGCTGGCCAGCTATCCGGAGGGTGCGGCCGGCAAGCTGCCGGGCTTCGACCCTGTGGCCGGTCCACAGGTGATCGAAAGCGGCTCGCTGCTGCGCGGCCTGCGGCTGACCGCCGTCACGACGCTGCACGACTGGCCGCTGACGCTCGTCGAGCAGGGCGACCCGGCGCTGCTGTGGCGGCGCTGGCTCGCGATGATGGCCTTTCCCGCGCTCGGCGCCGGGGCGGCGATGCTGCTGCTGGGGGTGCTGGCCGTGCGCATGCACCGCACCGCCGCGACGGAGGCGGCACGGCTGTTCGAACTCGCCCGCGCCGCCGCCGCCGCCCATGCGGCGCTGGCCGAGCGCGGGGCGATGGAGGGGCGGCTGCGCGAGGCCGAGAAATCCGCCGCCCTCGGGCAGCTTTCCGCCGGCGTCGCGCATGATTTCAACAACCTGCTGCAGGCGATCCTGATGGGCGCCGAATCGTTGCAGCGGCACGCGCAGGACCCCGCCGAGGTACGCGGCACCGGCACCATGCTGATCAAGGCGGCGGAGCGCGGGGTGGCGCTGACCCGCCGGATGCTGGACTTCGCCCGCCGCGACGAGGCCAGCGGCTGCTGCGCGGTCGCCGACGCGCTGCGGGAGACCGCGGACCTGCTGAACCGCTCGCTGGGCGGCCCGCATTGCGTGCGCCTCGTGCTGCCGCCCGGCGACCTGCCGACGCTGCGCAGCAGCAAGGCCGAGTTCGAGACGGTGGTGATCAACCTCGTCCTCAATGCCCGCGACGCCATGCCGGTGGGCGGGGAGATCGTGCTGACGGCCGGCATCGTCGCCGAAGCGCCGGCCCCGCCGTCGCTGTGCCTGACGGTCGCGGATACCGGAACCGGCATGGACGCGGGCACGCTGGCGCGGGCGGGGGAGGCGTTCTTCACCACCAAGCCGCCGGGCAAGGGCACCGGCCTCGGCCTCGCGATGGCCCGCGGCTTCGCGGAGCGGGCGGGCGGCCGGCTGGAGCTTGCCAGCGAACCGGGGCGGGGCACCGTCGTCACCCTGTTGCTGCCCGCCGCCCCCTGACGCTCAGCCCGCCGGCAGGGCGTGGGCCATGCCGAGCGCCATCTGCACCGCCGCATCCGCCTGCAACAGCCCGGCGCCGGTGGCGAGGGTGGGGCCATTGGCCGGCGCGGCGGTCACCTCCAGCACCTGGGTGAGCTGCGCGGGCGTCAGCGCCGGGTCTGCGCTCAGCACCAGCGCCGCCACCCCCGCCGCGTTCGCCGCCGCCGCCGAGGTGCCGTAGAACGGGGCGAGCGTGCTGGTGATGCTGCCGTCCGGGGCCAGGAAATCGACCTTCTGCGTCGATTGCGGCTGCGCCAGCGGCGCCCCGGCGCCGTCCCGCAGATAGAGGCCGCTGCCGACCGAGGAGAAGCTCTCCGGCACGTCGCTGCCGCCGAAGCGGGGGGCGGCGGACCATGCCATCGCGCCGACCGTGTTGGCGCCCGGCACCATCTGGTGCCCGATCACGCTGCCCGATCCCTGGCCCGCGAGCGGGCTGGCGATGCTGCCGGTGCCGTAGGCGATGATCTTGAACAGGCCCGGCGGAACGATGCCGCCATTGGCATACACGACCAGCCGGAACGCACTGCCCGGGCCGGCATTGACGTAGTCGATGACCTGGTCCGGATTGCCGCCGACCTGATCCTGCGTCGCGCCGGCCACCAGAGTGCCGGCGGCATCGTACAGGGCGAATCCCAGGCTGGCCGCGGCGGCGCCGAGCGGCTGGTTCCATTGCAGGTCGAACAGCCCCTCCCCGCCCGGGGGGATGGTCACCGGCAGCCAGGGCTGGGGCGCCGCC
The DNA here is from genome assembly GCA_021826485.1 of Pseudomonadota bacterium. Lineage (GTDB taxonomy): Bacteria > Pseudomonadota > Alphaproteobacteria > Acetobacterales > Acetobacteraceae > JAFKFJ01. The sequence goes on from JAKAZX010000008.1 coordinate 10,710, forward strand.
GCAGTGCCGAAATTCTGCACCGCGGCCCCCGCCGGCAGCCCGCTGAGCGCCAGATGCAGCGGCACGAAGCCCATCTGCACGTAGTCCGCGCCCGCATTGCCGGCGGCGGTGAAATAGCTGACGCCCTGCGCCACCGCCTGCGCCACCGCCGTCTGCACCGCCCCCGCGTCCTGGAAGAACGGCTCGTCCAGATAGGCCACGTCATCGACGATCACCTGGCATCCGGCGGCGGCCAGGGCGGCGATGCCGGCGGCGAAATCGGCCTCGCCGTTGGTTGCGGTATGGAACATGATCTGCGCGCCCGGCGCGATGCGGTGGATCAGGTCGGCCATCGCCCGCCCTTCGTCATGGCTGCCGGCCGGTCCTTCCTCCAGCACCGTCACGCCGCCGGCCGGCAGGCCGCCCTCGGCGATGTCCTGCGCCGCGCCGCCGAGCACGTCGAAGCTGTCCGACAGGATGCCGACCTTGATGCCCGCGCCGGAGACGCCGAACGCCTGGCGCGCGATGTCGCCCCGCACCGCCTGATCGGAATAGTCGTCGGTCGGGGGCGTGCCGGCGGCGGCGGCCGGCGCGACCGTGCCGGTCACTGCCCCCGATGCGGTCGCGAGCGGCGGGGCGAACGCCGGGGGCAGCAGCGCCAGCAGCCCGACGACGATGGCGGCTTCGGTGTCGGGCGGGGCATCGTTACGCAGCGCGGCATAGGCCGCGGGGAATTCGCGGGGCGCATCGGCAGGGGGCAAGTTTCGCGGTCCGTCGCGGGGACCGTGCCGCACATTGGGGCGGTTTTGCCACCGGGCACGTATCCGCGCCGGCGGCGATCCTGGGGGGAAAAGATTGGCGAAGCGTTGCCGGCGGCGGGATCAGCCGCCCCGCGCCGCCGCCAGTTCGATCAGCCGCCCCCAGCGGCCGATCGAATAGAGATGCGCGTAGATCGCCGCGATCCAGCCCATGCGCCGCCAGTCGAGATAGGTCGCGTCGTCCAGTTCGGCGAGCCGCTCCGGCTTGACGATCTTGAAGCCGCGGATGCGGGCGCTGCCGCCGGCGGTGAAGTTGACGGTCGCCTCCTCCTCCTCCGTCAGCTTGGCGGCGTCGAGCGCGCGGGCGAAGCTGCCGGCGGCCACCATCGCCTCCCGCAGCGCCTTGGCGAACGCGGTCGCCTCGGTCAGCGCCGCGGAGGGGCGGCCGTCCTCGAACAGCGGCGCGCCGGCGTCCAGGCGGAAATGCGGCGCATCCGGCTCGGCGCCGATCACCTGCGTCCGGCTCGCGGTGTCCTCGACGAAGATGAACGGGAAGGCGCGGACATAGGCGGGCACATAGGCGTCCGGCGCCCAGGTGCCGTCGGGGCGGATGAACAGGTTCTGCCCTTCCCGCAGGCCGAGCAGCGCGACCGCGGCGGGGGTGGGGCCGCTGGTGAACAGCACCGGGAAATGCTGCGCCGCCGCCTCGATCTCGGTGAGGCCCAGCGGCACCGATTGCGCCGCCCCGGCGAAGCCGAAGCCGGCCGAACGGTCCAGCCGCAACTGCCCCTGCGCCTGTGCCGTGACCGCGACGACGCGGCGGAAGAACAGCGGCATGGCGGCGGGCTTGGCCGTGGTCTGCGACATGGGGGAACCTTCGGGCGAATCGGCGGCGCACTCTGCCGCAGGGATCGCGAAAAGGCGAGCCGCGCGGCGCGCCTCAGCGCAGGAACAGCCGGTTGGTCGGGTAGGAAATCCAGATGCGGCGCGGGCCGAGATAGTCGGCGCCGAGCAGCATTTCCACGCCGGGCAGCCGCAGCTCCGCGACATTCGCCGGCACGTCGCGCTGCATGGCGCCGGGCAGGCCGAGTTCGGCGAAGCGGTGCTGGCGGAAATCGAGGCCCCCCATGCCGATGCCGATGCCGGTACGCCGCGGGTCCTGGGCCAGCCTTGCGTCGGTGATCCCCAGGGTGGCCGCCGTCTCGCGCGTCAGCAGGGTGGTCCTGGCGCCGGTGTCCAGCAGGGCGCGCACCGTCACCCCGTCAACGATGGCATCGACGAAGGCGAGCCCGCTGCGGGTGCGCACGATCGGCACCGCGACCGCGTCCGGCCAGGGGGTGAAATGCTCGCAGCCGCGCGGCTCATAGAGCGACATCCGCCCGTTCGGCAGGTCCAGATCCACCTCGAAATGCGACAGCACGTCGCTGCCGAGCAACCCGGCGACCGGCGGGTGCAGCCCCGGGAAGGCCGGCATCTCGCCCAGCCCGATGCTCTGATCGGTGCGCACCACGTCGCCCACCACGAACTCGCGCACCCGGACATTGGCGGTGCGCACCGGGCCGGAGATGCCGAGCAGCACGCTGCCGTGGCCGGGATCGCGCGGCAGGTTGAGGGCGCGGGCCGCTTGCGGGGTGAGGGTGGAGGCCTCGGCCCCGGTATCGACCACGAACAGGGCCAGCTTGCCGTTCACGGTGACCGGCGCGAGCATGAAGTTGCGGACGTTGCGCAGCGGCAGCACGGCCCGGCGCTCCAGCGTGCAGCCGGCGACGGCCTGCGGCGGCGGGGCCGGGGCGGCGCAGGCGGCAAGCCCGGCCAGGGCCGCGGCGGCAAGCAGGGGGGAAAGGGAGCGGAACATTCTGTATGGGACGTTAATATGCCATTGTGCCGCGAGTCGCAGGACGGGTCTTTCGCAATGACCGGATGGCACCCGTTCGTGAATGCGGGTGGTCGCGACGGCGGCGCGGCGTGACCACGCGGGCGGCGCTGCTCATCGAGTATCACGGCGGCGGCTTCGTCGGCTGGCAGAGCCAGGACCAGGGGCTGGCCGTGCAGGACGTGCTGGAGGCCGCGGCGGCGCGGCTGACCGGCGGCGCGCCGGTCGCCACCGCGGTTGCCGGGCGCACCGATGCGGGCGTGCATGCCGAGGGGCAGGTGGCGCTGCTGGTGCTGCCGCGGCCGTTCCCGCTCGACCGGCTGGCCGAGGCGCTGAATTTCCACCTGCGCCCGCATGCCGTGGCGGTGCGCCGGGCGGCGGCGGCGGCCGAGGGATGGCATCCGCGCTTCTCGGCGACCGGCCGCGCCTACCGCTACCGCATCCTCAATCGCCGACCACGGCCGGCGCTGCTGGCCGGGCAGGTCTGGCACGTCGCCCATCCGCTGGATGCGGGTGCGATGGCGGCGGCGGCGGCGAGCCTGCTCGGGCGGCACGATTTCAGCGCGTTCCGCGCCGCCGCCTGCCAGGCCAAGAGCGCGCTGCGCACGCTCGACCGGCTGGAGGTCGTGCGGGCGGGTGACCTCATCGAGATCGTGGCGGAGGCGCGCAGCTTCCTGCACCATCAGGTGCGCAACATGGTCGGCACGCTGCGGCTGGTCGGCGACGGGCACTGGCCGGTGGCGCAGGTGGCGGAGGTGCTGGCCGGCCGCGACCGGCGCCGCGCCGGCCCCACCGCGCCGCCCGAGGGTCTGTGCCTGACGGAGGTGCGCTACGCCGCGGACCCGTTCGCCGTGGCCGGGGAAGACGGTGCAACAAAAGTTTAACCGTCCCCCGTCTCTCGTCCCCCCCCTGCCGGCGGTATCACAATGCGGCGACACTGGCGGAGGTCGGACATGCCGGCTGAACTGCGGACCGTGGCACGGGTGATGGCAGCCCTGGCGGCGCTGGGCCTGGCCGCCTGCTCGTCAATCTCGGACGGGATGGACAACGCCTCGCATTACGACGGGGCGACGCCGGGCACGATCCCCGGCCATTACGGCGAGCCGGGCGGGCCGCTCGACAACGGCATCATGCCGGAACCCTGGGGCGACACATCGTAGCGGGCTTGCGCCGGGCGGCGGGATCGCCATAACGGACCTATGGATAGTCTGATCGCCGGCTACCGCCGGTTTCGCGAAACCGACTGGCCGGAGCGGCGGGCGGTGTTCGAGAAGCTGGCGCGCGAAGGGCAGTCTCCGCGGGCGCTGGTGGTCGCGTGCTCGGACAGCCGCGTCGATCCGGGCATGATCTTCGGCGCCGGGCCGGGCGAGCTGTTCATCGTCCGCAATGTCGCCAATCTGGTCCCGCCATTCGAGCCGGACGAGCATTTTCACGCCTCCAGCGCCGCGCTGGAATACGGCGTGCGGGTGCTGCAGGTGCAGGACATCATCGTGCTCGGCCACGGCATGTGCGGCGGCGTCCGGGCGCTGCTGGAAGGCGCGCCGCCCGAGGCGAGCGATTTCGTGGTGCCGTGGATGCGCATTGCCGAACGGGCGCGCCGCCGCACCCTGATGTGCCAGCCGGTCGATCCGCAGACCTTCTGCGAGCAGGAAGTGGTGCGGCTGTCGCTGGAGAACCTGATGAGCTTCCCCTGGATCGCCGAGCGGGTGCAGGACGGTCGGCTGCGTCTGCACGGCGCCAGCTTCGACATCCGCTACGGCGTGCTGTGGCTGATGCAGCATGACGGGACGTTCGCCCAGGCCTAGCCGGGATCAGGCCGCCCGCCGCATTGCCCCGCCGCCTGCCGCCGCGCGCAGCAAGGCGTCGAAGGCGGCGATCACGCGCCGCATCTGCGGCGGCTTGTAGGGATAGAGGTCGGGCGGGTCCATCATGTGCACGATGCCCGCCACATCGGCCTCGAACAGCAGCAGCCGCCCGTCCGGCAGTTCGGCGCAGTCGATCTGGAAGTAGTCGAGCGCGGCCCATTCGGCGATCGCCGCCAGCGCGGCGTCGTGGCGGCGGGCGAACCCGCCCTCGAACCCGGCCATCGCCGCCGCTTCCTCGGCCCGCTTCGCGGCACTTTCCGCCATCCCGGCATTCAGATAATGCACCATCCAATGCGACGAGACCGCCATGTGGCAGAGCATCGGGCGGCCGGCGATGCAGGCGATGCGGTATTTGCGGTACAGCCCGTCGGCATCGCGATAGTCAACGAAGTCGCTGACGAACACATCGCCGGTCGGCATCGTCGCCAGATGCGCGGCCAGCGAGCAGCGATCGTCGGCGCGCGCCAGATGCCGCCCGGCATGCGAATCGACCGGGCGCACCAGCACCGGAAAGCCGTGCGGCTGCGCCAGCGCCGCTTCCCGCGACAGGCGGCGGATCGGCGGACAGAGCAGGTCCGGGCGGCGGCGCATGGCGGTCGCGAGCGCTTCCCGCCCCAGCCGCAGCACGCGCGCCGGATCGTTCACCGTCGGGCGCGGCCAGCGCGCATGCAGACCGGCAAGCCGCCGCAGCACGGCAGGATCGCCGTCGCCAGCGGCGAAGAATGCCACGTCATGCTCCGGCAGCGCCGCCGGCAGGTAACCAGCCGCGCCGAGGAACAGCAGATCGAGCCGCACGTCGAGATGCATGGTGAGGAAATCGAGCGGCGTGTTCGCCATGAAATCCCCCGGTGCCAGCACGGCGAGCACCCGCAGCGGGCTTGCCGACTGGGTGCGGAACGCGTCGGCCATGCGAAACAGCGGTGTCGCCGCCAGCGCCTGCGCCCGCAGCGCCCGGGCGGCGTCCGGCCGGAACTGCATCTCGTGCAGCGAAGCGGCATCCAGCGCATAGGCGGCGGCGTCCGCCAGCGCCGGGGTCGGGCGCTCGATCGCGCGCCACAGCAGCGCCGCATCGCCGCCGGCGAAGCCGAGATGCATCAGCGCCGCAAGACCGCGGATCAACGGCGGCGCCACTGCCGGATCGATCGGCGGAACCTCCTCCGCGGCTTTTGCTGCGTCCACGCCCACCATCCTGCCGGGTCCGTCGCGCAGGCTGGCGCCGGGGTGTGAAGAAAGCGTCAACGCAACGCATTGCGGCCGGACGCTGCCGGTCCGGTTGACGAAGCCCGTTTCATCCCTCAGCTTGTCGCGCCGCTGCCCACGAGGTTGATGCCGCGTCCCATGACCGCCGGAATGCGATCACCCGAACAGGTGATGCGGCTGGAACGCATGGGCGCGATGCACGCGACGCGCCTGAGCTTCCTGCGCATCATGCTCCGCCGCGCCCGCCGCGACGGATGGCGGACGGAGCGGGCGGCCTGGTCGCTGGATGCGCGCGGGTTCGGCCATGCCGTGTATGCCGTCCACATGCCGGCGCGCAGCTACAGCCTGGTGGCATTTTCCCGCGACCTGCCGGCGGATCTGCGTACCGACCGCGTCATCGCCGAAGCCTGGGATACCAGCTATGTGCTTTACGACGGCGTGCCGGACGCGGCGGAGATCGCGCGGCTTTCCGCCTGCGTGCCGTTGCAGGAGGCGGGACGGTTCAGCGAGCGCGAGCTGGTGCTGTCGCGCGCGAACAAAAGCGTTCGGCTGTTCGACAGCGTCGTCCGCGCCTTGGCCGCGGGGGTGCAGCCCGATGCCGAGGGCGTGGAGGATGTCGGCTATCTGATGCGCACGACGGCGGTGTACGGCAACGGCAAGTTCGGCATCGCCGATCGTGACCGGATCGCCGACCGTGCGGAATTCTCCGCGCCGTTTCAGGCGGAAATGCTGACCGTCTGGCTGATCCGCGCGTTCACGCTGGACCTGGCCGAGCATTGTGCGCGGCAACTGGCGCCGAGCACCGCGGTGGCGCTCGCACCCGCGCTGCGTCGGCGCATCGGCGTCGGCAATTCGACCGGACTCGGTATGGCACCCTTTCTCGTCCGTCATCCGCTGCTGCTGCATCGCTGGATGCTGGCGCGCGAAACGGCGCTGGCGCGCGTGCGTGCGCTGCCGGGGACGCGCGGCTGGCCGGAATTCGCGCAGACTCTGCACGCAGCGCGGGGCGCACTGGCACACTGGCATACTGACGATCCTGTGCAGGCGCCGCGCATCGCCGCCCTGCGTGCCGATCTCGAACAACTCGCGATGCGTCCGGAGCAGCCGTGGGATTCGCTGTATGGCTGGGCCGAATCATCGCTGACGCCGGAAGGGCAGGAATTCACCGTCTCGCTGCTGCTGGAACCGCACGGCAGGCTGATCGACGACCTGTGCGATCTGCTGAGCGCCGATGAGCAGGCCGCGGCGGCGATCGATGGCCGCATGGCCTGCGGCGCGCTGCGCGCGCTGATCCAGCGGCACTATGCCTGGGCGCTGGCACTCGACCTTGCGGCGCCGTCGGGCACTGCGCGGTTCTGGTATGTCTCGGCGGAGAAGCTGGAGCCGCGGCTGGGCGAACGTGCCGAGGAACCCGGCGCCGACCGCGAACTGCCGCTCGGCTTCGCGCACGAGGTCGCCCGGCTGCACGCCGCATTGCCGGCGGAGGGATGCGTCGCGGCGTTCCTGCTGCGCCATCCCGAATGGCGGCATGTGGTGCGGCGGGTGCAGATCGCGGCGCGCCTGCCCTATGCCGAAATTCGCGACAATCTGCTGGGTGCGGCGATGCGGCCGATCGACCTGCTGCGCTGCAAGCTCGCCCAGTTCGGCGCGGCGCGGTTCGATCCGCGGTCGGACCGCTGGCTGCGCATCACGCTGTTCCAGGGCGCGCCATTCCCCGACGACCTGACCGCGGCGGAGGACGGGGTTGGCCGCGCCGCCTGAGATGATCGAGGTTTCGCTGAACGAGGTCGAGGCGCTGAGCCAGAAGGCGGCGCGGGGCGCCGGGCTGCCCTGGGGCATCGCCGAGGACGCGGGGCGCACCGCCGCCTGGGTCGCCCGCCACGCCGGGACGTGGGCGGCGACGCTGCTCGACCTGCTGGAAACCCCGCCGCCCGACGGGGAAACGCCGCTGCTGGTGGCGCCCGCCCTGGCCGACGGGGCGATCGCCTCTGCCGAGCGGGTGACGGCGCCGCTCTGGGTGCTGCCGCCGATCCTGCTCGGACCGGGGCGGCGCTGCCCGGTCGCGCTGCGGCTGGGGGCGGAGGAAATCCGCTGCAACCCCGGTGAGGTGGCGGGCGCCACCCGGCCGGTCGCCTGGCTCGCCGATGCGCCCGCGGCACCGGTGGCGCTGCGGGTTGGGCATGACCGGCTCATGCCGCTGCCCAATGCGATGCCGCCGCGCTGGCGGCGCAGCCTGGTGCCGGTGGCGGAATGGCAGAGGCTGGAGCGGCTGGCCGGGGCGACCTACGTTGCCGCCTCGGCCGAATCGCGGCGGCGCGGGGCGGGGGCGACACGGCTGGACGACGACTGAGCGGGGGGATCATGGCCGAGGCGGCAGCAACGATCCGCATGCGCGGCGCCGGCTACTACAGCGCTCACACGACCGGGGCGAAGCTGGTGATCGATCGGGCGACGCCGCTGGCGCTCGCCGCCATCCGGGCGATGGACCTGTCCGGCGCGGCGCCGTTCGCCATCGCCGATTTCGGGGCGGCCGACGGCGGCACCTCGCTCGGCCTGCACCGGGCGGTGCTGACCGAACTGCGCCGCCGCGCACCGGACCGCGCGCTGACGCTGACCCACACCGACCTGCCGCACAACGATTTCGCGACTGTGTTCCAACTCGTCCAAGGGCGGCTGGACGGGCGGGAGGGGCTGGGCGTGCCGGGCGTGTTCAGCTTCGCCAGCGGCACCAGCTTCTATGATCCGATCTTCCCGCCCGGCACGCTCGCCCTCGGGTTCTCCGCGACCGCGATGCACTGGCTCAGCCGCCTGCCGGCGCCGATCGCCGAGGCGGTGCATGCGGTATTCGCGACCGGGGCGACGCAGGCCGCGTTCCGCGAACAGGCGGCGGCCGACTGGCAGCGCATCCTGCTGCTGCGGGCGGTGGAGCTGGCGCCGGGCGGGGCGCTGGTGTTCGCCAATTTCTCCACCGACGAGGCCGGGCGCTATCTGGGGGCGACCGGCGGGCGCAACATGCATGCCTGCTTCGGCGCCCACTGGCGCGCGCTGCACGCCGCCGGGGCGATCACCGAAGCGGAGGTGGCGCGGGCGACCTTCCCGCAATACTACCGCTCGGTCGCCGAGTTCCGCGCGCCGTTCGAGGATGCCGCCGGCCCGGTGCGGCAGGCCGGGCTGCGGCTGGAGGAGTGTTTCACCCTGGTCACCCCCTGCCCGTACGCCGCCCGCTTCGCCGCCGGCGAATGGACCGCCGCCGAGTTCGCCCGCGCCTACGTGCCGACCCTGCGGTCCTGGAGCGAGAGCACTTTCCTGGGTGCGCTGGATCCGGCCCGGCCGGCAGCCGACCGGCAGGCGCTGATCGACCGGTTCTATGCCGCCTATGAGGCGGACGTGGCAGCCGACCCGGCGGGGCACGGCATGGACTATGTCCACTGCCTGATGCGCGTGAGCAAGGCGGCGTAGCGCCGGCGCCATAGGCAAACGGCGCCACCGACCCAATGTCCCGCGGCGTGACGGAAGGGGAACGCCTGGATGCCTGATCGTGCCGCGTTGCTGCGGCTGGTGGTGCTTGCCGTGGTGATCGCGGCGGCGGGCTGGCTTGCGACCCATCGCGCCATCCTGCAGCCGGCCGAGATCGCCGCGTGGCTCGCGGCCCTGGGGTTCTGGGCGCCGGTGTTCTTCCTGGCGGTCTATGTCGTCGGCGCAGTGGTGATGTTCCCGGCGGCGCTGCTGACGATGGCGGGCGGCGCGGCGTTCGGCCCGGTCTGGGGCGCGCTGCTCGATCTGCTGGCGGCGACGCTGGGCGCCGGGGCGGCCTTCCTGGTGGCGCGGCACCTGGCGGCGGACTGGGTGCGCGCGCGCGTCGGCGGAAGGCTGGCGCGGCTGATCGCGGGGGTGGAGGCGGAGGGATGGCGCTTCGTCGCCACGGTGCGGCTGGTGCCGATCCTGCCCTATGCCCTGATGAACTACGCCTTCGGCCTGACCCGCGTGCGGCTCGGCCCCTATCTGGCGGCCTCGGCGGCGGGAATGGTGCCGGCCTCGGTCGCCTATACCTGGCTCGGCTATGCCGGGCGGGTGGCGGCGGAGGGGGATGCGGGCGGCGTGCGGTACGGCCTGCTCGGCCTCGGCGTGCTCGGGCTCGCGGCCTTCATTCCGCGGGTGGTGCGGCGGATGCGGGCGGCGTAGCGGCCGGCCGGCGCAGCACCAGCGTCGCCCAGGCGCCTTCGCGCAGCACGCCGCGCAGCACCAGCCCGTTGCGGCGATGCGCCGCCAGCACCCAGTTGGCCTGCCCCGCCAGCAGCCCGGCCAGCACCGCCGTCCCGCCCGGCGCCAGGTGGCGGGCGAGGTCGGCCGCCATGCGGGTGAGCGGGCGCGCCAGGATGTTGGCGAACACGAGGTCGTACGGCGCCCCCGCGCGCAGCGTGCGGCTGCGCCAGCCATCGGCGCGCAGCGTTGCGATCCGCGGGCCGAGGCGGTTGCGCGTGGCATTGGCGCGGGCGGTGCGCACCGACCACGGATCGATGTCGGTCGCCAGCACGCGCCGGCGGAGCAGCGCCGCCGCCGCCATCGCGAGGATGCCCGAGCCGGTGCCGAGGTCGAGGATGCGGCGCGGCGGCCGGCGCCCCGCCAGCCGTTCCAGCGCCCGCAGGCAGCCGCGCGTCGAACCGTGCTCGCCCGAGCCGAAGGCGACGGCAGCGTCCAGCACCAGGGTGATCCGGCCCGCCAGCAGGGGTCCGTCCAGATGGGTGCCGCGCACCGCAAAGCGCCGGCCGATCGGCTGTTCGGGGAACGCCGCCGCGGTGCGGGCCAGCCACCCCTCCGTCTCCGTCGCATGGCGTTGCGGGGTGGCCGCCACCCCGGTCACGCTCTCGGCCAGGGCGAGGGCTGCGGCCAGCACGTCTTCGTTGGCGCCGCGGTCCTTCACCCCCTCCACGGTCCACAGGCCGGTCGCGTCATCGAGAAAGAAGCCCACGGCGCCGCAGGCCTGGCCGAGGGCTGCCTCATAGGCTTCGAGCGCATCGGCGGGGACGGTGACCGCGACCGTCTCCAGCGCGGTGGCGTGGCGCAGCGGCTTCATGCGGGATCGACGAACCTGTCCAGCACCCGTTTCGGGCCGGCCTTGTCGAACGCGATGTCCAGCCGGTCGTCGCTGGTGGCGGTGACGGTGCCGTAGCCGAATTTCTGATGGAACACCCGCGCGCCCACCGCGAACGTCGCGGTGCGGGGCGGGCGGCCCGGCTGCTCCCATTCCTCCACCACCTTCGGGCGGCGCGCGAGCAGCGGGAACTGGCCGGGAAACGCCACCGGCGCCGCGATCATCCGCTCCCGCTCCCAGCCGCCGGTGCCGCTGCGCTCGACCTGCTCGTCGGGCAGCTCGTCGAGGAAGCGGCTCGGGATGCTGGTCTGCCAGTTTGCATAGATACGCCGGTTCGCGGCATGGCTGACGATGGCGCGGCGGCGCGCGCGGGTCAGGCCGACATAGGCGAGCCGCCGCTCCTCCTCCAGCCCCTTGGCGCCGTTCTCGTCCATCGCCCGCTGGTTGGGGAACAACCCTTCCTCCCAGCCGGGCAGGAACACGGTGTCGAATTCCAGCCCCTTGGCGGCGTGCAGCGTCATCAGGCCGACGCGGTCGGTCTCGGCATTCTCCTCGTTCTCCATGACCAGGGAGACGTGGTCGAGGAAGCCGGGCAACGATTCGAAATCCGCCAGCGCGCGCACGAGTTCCTTGAGATTCTCCAGCCGCCCCGGTGCCTCCGGCGATTTGTCCTGGCGCCACATCTCGGTGTAGCCGCTGTCGTCGAGCATGCCTGCGACGGTCGCGACATGCCCTTCCTCGGCCAGTCGGTCGCGCCAGCGGGAGAAGCCGGTCAGCAGCGCCTGCAACGCCTCCCGCGCGCGGCCGCGCACGCCGCCTTCCGCCGCCATCGCCGCGGCCGCCACGGTCAGCGGCACGCCGCGGTCGCGGGCGATCTGGTGCATGCTGCGCAGCGCCTGCTCGCCGAGGCCGCGGCGCGGCAGGTTGACGATGCGCTCGAACGCGAGGTCGTCGGCCGGCTGGTGCAGCACGCGCATATAGGCGATCGCGTCGCGGATTTCCGCGCGCTCATAGAAGCGCAGGCCGCCGACCACGCGATACGGCACGCCGAGCGTGATCAGCCGTTCCTCGAACGCGCGGGTCTGGAAGCCGGCGCGCACCAGCACGGCCATCTCCGCGAGCGCGTGGCCGGAGCGCCGCAGGCTCTCGACGCGCTCGCCGACCATGCGCGCTTCCTCATCCGAATCCCACAGGCCGACGACGCTGACCCGCTCGCCCTCGGCATCGTTGCCGCCGGGGCGCAGCGTCTTGCCCAGCCGGCCCTCATTGTGCGCGATCAGGCCGGCGGCGGCGGCGAGGATCGGCGCGGTCGAGCGGTAGTTGCGCTCCAGCCGCACGATGCGGGCGCCGGGAAAGTCATGCTCGAAGCGCAGGATGTTCTCCACCTCCGCGCCGCGCCAGGAATAGATCGACTGGTCGTCGTCGCCGACGCAGCAGATGTTGCGGTGGGCCTGCGCCAGCAGCCGCAGCCACAGATACTGCACGACATTGGTGTCCTGGTACTCGTCCACCAGCAGGAAGCGGAAGCGGCGCTGATATTCGGCGAGGATGTCCGGCTGGGTGCGCAGGATCTCCGTCATGTGCAGCAGCAGATCGCCGAAATCCGCGGTGTTCAGCGATCGCAGGCGCTCCTGGTAGGCGGCATAGAGTTCGAGCGCGCGGCCGTTGGCGAAATCCGTGCCCTCCGCCGCGGTGACGCGCCCCGGCGGCAGGCCGCGATCCTTCCAGCGCTGGATGATCGCCATCAGCGCCTGCGGCGCCCAGCGCTTGGCATCGACGCGTGCCGCCTCCATCACCTGCTTGAGCAGGCGGAGCTGATCGTCGGCATCCAGGATGTTGAAGCTGGCGGTCAGCCCGACCTGTTCGGCATGGCGGCGCAGCATGCGCGCGCCGAGCGCGTGGAAGGTGCCGAGCCACAGCCCCTCTGCCGGCCGACCGAGGATGGCGCCGACCCGCTCGCGCATTTCCCGCGCCGCCTTGTTGGTGAAGGTGACGGCCAGCACCTGGCCCGGATAGGCGCGGCCGGTCAGCAGGATATGGGCGAAGCGCGTGGTCAGCACCCGCGTCTTGCCGGTGCCGGCGCCGGCCAGGACCAGCAGCGGCCCGTCCAGCGTCTCCACGGCTTCGCGCTGTTCGGCGTTGAGGCGGGCGAGATAGGCGGTCATGCCGCGGGTATAGATCGCCGGACGGACCCGTCCAAACGGCGCGATCAGCGATCAGTGATCAGCCCGGCCGCACCGCCAGTTCGGCCGGGCGCACGCCGAGCACCTGCGCGATGCCGCAGACCAGCTCCGGCCGGTTGAGCGTATAGAAGTGGAACTCCCCGATTCCGCTGGCCTGCAGCACCCGCACCTGCTCGGCGGCGACCACGGCGGCGACCATGCGGCGCGTGTCCGGATCGTCGTCCAGCCCCTCGAACAGCCGGCCGAGCCAGTCCGGCACGCTCGCCCCGCAGGCGGCGGAGAATTTGGCGGCCTGGGTGAAATTGGTGATCGGCAGGATGCCCGGGACAATCGGCGCGGTGATGCCGGCGGCGCGGGCGCGGTCGAGGAAGCGCAGGAACGTCGCCGCCTCGAAGAAATACTGCGTGATCGCGCGGGTCGCCCCGGCATCCAGCTTGCGTTTCAGGTTGTCCAGGTCGGCCTCGGCACTGCGGGCCGCCGGGTGGGTTTCCGGATAGGCGGCGACGGAAATCTCGAAATCGCCGATCCGCCGCAGCCCCGCCACCAGATCGGCGGCGTAGGGATAGCCGCCCGGATGCGGCTGGTAGGCGCCGCCCCCCGGCATGTCGCCGCGCAGCGCGACGACATGGCGGATGCCGGCCGTCCAGTAGCGGCGGGCGACTGCATCCACCTCCTCCCGCGTGGCGCCCACACAGGTCAGATGGGCGGCGGCGGGCACGGAGGTTTCCCGCGCGATCCGCTCGACCGCGGCATGGGTGCGCGCCTGGGTGCTGCCGCCGGCGCCGTAGGTGACGGAAAAGAAGCGGGGCGCCAGCCGCTCCAGCCGCCCCACGCAGGCCCAGAAGGCGGCGTCCTGCGCCTCCGATTTCGGGGGGAACAGTTCGAACGACAGGGCCGGCGGCGTGCCGGCCGGTTCGGCCAGCAGCGGCGCCGCGGCCGACAGCAAGGGCGATGCCGGCGCGGGCGCCGGGGGGGCGTGCAATGCAGGCGCGTAGCTCATCGCAACCTCCGAGGGACCGCGGAGATATAAACATGTCTTTATGCACCCGCGCAACCGCTTTCCACCGTTGCGGGGGGATGACTACAATCCGCGGCGGCGCACCTTATCTGAGGCTCGGTTCCGCGCCGTCTCGCGGCCACAGCAGAGAGGCGAAATGCGCCTGCCCCGACCCGCCCCGACCCTCGCCACGCTGCTGCTGGCGGCCATCCTGGCCGCCTGCGCGACGCCGCCGCCGGCCGACGACCCGGAGGCGGTGGCCGATTTCAAGCAGACCAACGACCCGCTGGAGCCGACCAACCGCGTCCTGTATGCGATCAACAACGGCATCGATGAGGTCATCCTGCGGCCGATCGCGGTGGGCTACCATTACGCGGTGCCGGAGGTGGTGCGGACGCATGTGCACAACGTCCTCGACAACCTGAACAACCCGGTCGTGCTGGCCAATGACATGATGCAGGGCAAGCCGCGCCGGGCCGGCGATACGCTGGTGCGCCTGCTGGTCAACTCCACGGTCGGGGTCGGGGGCGTGTTCGACGTGGCGACCGGCATGGGCTATCCCGAACACGATGCCGATTTCGGCGAGACGATGGCGCTGTGGGGTGTCCCGGAAGGCCCGTTCCTGTATCTGCCGATCCTGGGGCCGAGCGATCCGCGCGATGCGACCGGCTACGGGGTGGATGTCGCGCTCAGTCCGTTCACCTGGCTCGGCAGCGGCCAGACCGTCGCCAACCTCCAATATGTGCAGTACGGCATGACCGTGGTGGACACGCGGGAAAGCCTGCTCACCGACCTCGACAAGGTGAAGGAACAGGCGCTCGACCCCTATGCGACCTTCCGCAGCCTGTATCGCCAGCATCGCCACGCACAGATCCAGAAAGTGCGCGACGACAACCGCGCCACCCCGCCGGCCTGGTATCCCGACACCCCGGCGTCGCACTGACCCAAGCAGCAGACAGCGAGTTCCCATGCCGACACGCCGCACCCTCCTGCTCTCCTCGCTCGCGCTTGCCGTACCGGCGGCCTTTGCCGGGATCGCGCCGGCCTGGGCGCTGGCCCCCGCGCAGGCGACGCAGTTCATCGACCAGACGGCGCGGGAATTGATCGCGGTGATCGACGCGGGCGCGCCGGTCGCGCAGAAGCGCGCGCAATTGCAGCAGATCATCGACCGCGCCGTGGCGGTGGACCAGGTGGCGCGGTTCTGCCTCGGCCGGCACTGGCGCAGCGCGACGCCGCAGCAGCAGCAGCAATACGTGCAGTTGTTCCATCGCGTGCTGTTGAACAGCATCACCGGGCATCTGGGCGACTACAAGGGCATCACCTACAGCCTCGGCCGCGCGGTGCCGGGCGACGGCGGCATGCAGGTACCGAGCGTGATGAACCGGCCGGGTCAGCCGCCGGCCAATCTCACCTGGGTCGTCAGCGACGAAGCGGGCAGCGCCAAGATCGTCGATGTGGTCGCCGAGGGGACCAGCCTGCGGCTGACCCAGCGCAGCGATTACGACAGCTACCTCAACCGCAACGGCGGCAACGTGCAGGCGCTGATCACCGCGATGCAGCGGCAGGCCAGCGGCTGACCGGCGCCGGCAGCCAGATGGGGGGAACCGGCGTGTCCGTGGTGCTGGTGGTCATCGTCGTGCTGGCGGCGGTCGTGCTGCTGCGCTCGGTCCGTATCGCCAAGGAATGGCAGCGGGCGGTGATCCTGCGGCTCGGCCGGTTCCAGCGGATCGGCGGCCCCGGCCTCTATCTGGTGCTGCCGGTGATCGAGCAGGCCACGGCGGTGATCGACACCCGCATC
>JAKAZX010000286.1 GCA_021826485.1 Pseudomonadota bacterium
CGCGATCGGCGTGCCGGTGGTCATCCCCTCGAACGTGCCGGACAGGATGCGCACCTGGTCCGGCTCGGCGCGCTGGGTGGTGAATTTGGACTGGCCCGGCCGGCGCTTGTCCAGCCAGGGCTGGATATCCGCCTCGGTCAGCGGAATGCGCGGCGGGCAGCCATCGACCACGCAGCCCAGCGCCGGGCCGTGGCTCTCCCCCCATGTCGTCACCCGGAACAGGTGGCCGAAGCTGTTGTGCGACATGGTCAGTCGGCGACGGTGATGTCCGGCGCGTCGGGGTTCTTCATGCCGACGATGTGGTAGCCGCAATCGACATGGTGGACTTCGCCGCTGACCCCGGCGCCGAGGTCGGACAGCAGATAGACCGCGGCGCCGCCCACGTCCTCGATCGTCACGTTGCGGCCGAGCGGGGCGTTGTACTGGTTCCAGCGCAGGATGTAGCGGAAATCGCCGATCCCGCCGGCCGCCGCCAGGGTGCGGATCGGTCCGGCGCTGATCGCGTTCACGCGGATGTTGCGCCCGCCCAGATCGGCCGCGAGGTAGCGCACGCTCGCCTCCAGCGCCGCCTTGGCGACCCCCATGACGTTGTAGTGCGGCACCACCCGCTCGGCGCCGAGATAGGTCAGCGTCAGCAGCGCGCCGCCCGGGTTCATCATCGCGACGGCGCGGCGCGCGACCGCGGTGAAGCTGTAGCAGGAGATGTCCATCGCCTGCAGGAAGGCGGCGCGCGGCGTGTCCAGATAGAGGCCGCGCAGATACTGCTTGTCGGCATAGCCGATGGCATGGACCAGGAAGTCCAGCTTGCCCCAGCGCGCGGCGATGGCGGCGAAGGCGGCGTCCATGCTGGCGTCGTCGGCCACGTCGCAGGGGGCGAGCAGGTCCGATCCGACGCTCGCGGCCAGCGGGCGCACCCGCTTCTCCAGCGCCTCCCCCTGATAGGTGAAGGCGAGTTCGGCGCCCTGCGCGGCACAGGCGGCGGCGATCCCCCAGGCGAGCGAGCGGTCGTTGGCGACGCCCATGACCACCCCGCGTTTGCCCTGCATCAAGGTGCCGCGCGCGGGAAGGGTGGGATGGTCGCTCTCGGGCATCGGGCCGGTCACCATTGTCGCCTGCGGCGCGTGGTTGCATACCGGCCCGGTCGGGGCAAGGCCGGAGACAGTGGTGAGCATAACAGATCCGTTTCTTTGGTTCACCGAATGGTTTGCCGAAGCGACCCGCAGCGAACCGCGCGACCCGAACGCGATGACGCTGGCGACCGCGACGCCGGACGGCATGCCGTCGGCCCGCACCGTGCTGCTGAAGGGGCACGATGCGCGGGGATTCGTGTTCTACACCAACACGCTCAGCCGCAAGGGCGGAGAGCTGGCGGCCAACCGCCGCGCCGCCCTGCTGTTTCACTGGAAGTCGCTGGGCCGGCAGGTCCGCATCGAAGGCGCGGTGGAGGACGTGGCCGCGGCCGAGGCGGACGCCTACTTTGCCAGCCGCCCCCGCCTGTCGCGCCTCGGTGCCTGGGCCTCCGACCAGTCCCGCCCGCTGCCCGCCCGCACCGAACTGGAAGACCGGCTGGCCGCGCTCGAACGCCGCTACCCCGGGGACGACATCCCCCGCCCGCCGCACTGGTCCGGCTACCGCGTGCTGCCATCACGCTTCGAGTTCTGGCAGGAAGCGCCGTTCCGCCTGCACGACCGCACCGTGTTCACCCGCGACGGCGGCGGCTGGGCGGTCTCCAAGCTCTACCCGTGATCCCCGTCGGGCAGGCGGCCACCGACGCGCTGCTGCGCGGCCTCGCCGGGCGGGCGCCGATCGAGACGCACATTTCCGCGGTCTATGTCGGCGACGATACGGTCTGGAAGCTGCGCAAGGCGGTGCGCCTGCCGTTCCTGGACTTCACCGCCCCGGCGGCCCGCCGGCACGCGGCGCAGCGCGAGCTGGAGCTGAACGCGCCGCACGCCCCCGGCCTCTATCGCGATGTCGCCACCGTCACCCGCGCGGAGGGCGGCACGCTCGCGCTCGACGGGCCGGGTGCGGCGATCGACTGGGTGGTGCGCATGGCGCGGGTGCCGGAAGGCGATTTCCTGGACGCCATCGCCGCCCGCTCCGGGCTGGATGCGGCGCTGCTGGACGCACTCGGCGATGCGGTCGCGGCTTATCTGGCGGCCGCCCCGGTGGTGGCGGCGGACGGGGTGGCGGCGCAGCGCCTGATGACCGAGGGCAACCTCCGCTCCGCCCGCGCCGCCGGGCTGCCGGACGCCGATCTGGGCCGCTGGGCAGCCGGCATGGCCGCCGAACTGGCGCGGCGGGCGGCGTGGCTGCGCGACCGGGCGGCGGCAGGGTTCGTGCGGCGCTGCCACGGCGACCTGCACCTGGGCAATCTCTGCCTCTGGCACGGCGCGCCGGTGCCGTTCGATGCGGTGGAGTTCGACGAGGCGATCGCCACCGGCGATGTCGGCTACGACCTCGCCTTCCTGCTGATGGACCTGGAGCACCGCGCCGGGCGGGCGGCAGCCAACCGCGTGCTGTGCCGCTACGTGGCGCGCAGTGGCGATTGGGCGGTGGTGGCCGGGCTGCCGCTGTTCCTGGCGCAGAAGGCGATGGTGCGCGCCCATGTCGAGGCGGCGCGCGGCCGGGCGGTGGAGGCGCGGGCCTATCTGGACATGAGCCTCGGCTATCTCGCCCCTGCACCGCCGGTGGTGGTGGCGGTGGGCGGGCTGATGGGCACCGGCAAGACCACGCTGGCGCGGGCGCTGGCGCCCGGGCTGGGGCCGGCGCCGGGGGCGCTGGTGCTGCGCAGCGACGAAATCCGCAAGCGCCACCGCGGCGTGGCGCCCGAGCAGCGGCTGCCCGACGATGCCTATGCCGCGCCGGCCAGCGCCGCGGTGTTCGCCGAACTGCACCGCGCGGTCGCCGAAACCGCCGCGGCGGGGCATGCGGTGATCGCGGACGCGACCTATCTCGATCCCGCCCATCGCCGCGCGGCCGCCGCCGCCGCCGGGGCGGCGCCGTTCCTCGGCGTCTGGCTGGAGGCGCCGCTGCCGCTGCTGGAGGCGCGGATCGCCGCCCGCCGCGGCGATGCCTCCGACGCCACGGTCGCGGTGCTGCGCCGGGCCGCAGGCAGCGCGCGGCGCCCGCCCGGCTGGCTCGCGGTGGACGCGACCGACGCGGCGCGGGCGCTCGCGGCGGTGCGCGGTGCCTTGCCGCGCCGCGCGTGCTAGAATGTGATGTTCGCACGGGGGTTCGCATGGCCATTCGCAAGCTGCTGCTGCCGCTGACCGGCACCGCTGCCGGCGAGGCGGCATTGTCCACCGCCCTGAGCATCGCGCGGGTCTGGAACGCGCACGTGCTGGCGCTGCATGTCCGCGTGGACAGCCGCGACGTGGCGCCGCTGGCCGGTGAGGGCCTGTCGGGCGCGATGATCGAGGAGATGATGACCGCGACCGAGCGCGAGAGCCTGACCCGCGCGCAGGCGGTGCGCGCGATGTTCGAGGGGTTCGTCACCGCCCGCCAGGTCCGGGTGGGGGAGCCCGCGGTGGGTGAGCGCGTGGCCACCGCCAGCTTCGCCGCCGTCACCGGGCGGGAGGAGGACCTGGTCGCCCAGCTCGCCCGCCTCGCCGACCTGACGGTGGTGCCGCACCCCGAGGCGGCGGAGGAGGTGTCATCCTCCGACGCGCTGCAC
Organism: Pseudomonadota bacterium; assembly: GCA_021826485.1. GTDB lineage: Bacteria > Pseudomonadota > Alphaproteobacteria > Acetobacterales > Acetobacteraceae > JAFKFJ01. Next base: position 3,677 of record JAKAZX010000286.1, read on the forward strand.
GCGGTGCTGTTCGATTCCGGCCGGCCGGTGCTGATCGCGCCGCAGACCGCGCCCGAGCAGATCGGCCGGCGCATCTGCATCGGCTGGAACGGCACCGCCGAATCGGCCGCCGCCGTCGCCTCCGCCATTCCCTGGATGCAGCGGGCGGAGGCGGTGCGCGTGCTGACCGCCGAGGAATACCAGCGCCGCGGCCCGTCGGCGCAGGATTTGTGCGAATACCTGACGCTGCACGACATCACCGCCGAGGTGGCGACGTTCCGCCCGGTGGACCGGGAGGTGGGCGCCGGGCTGCTGCGCGCCGCCTATGAGTTCGAAGCCGATCTGCTGGCGATGGGCGCCTATTCGCACAGCCGGCTACGCCAGTTGATCCTGGGCGGCGTCACCCGCCACGTGCTGGAGCACGGGAAGCTGCCCATCATGATGAACCGCTGAGCCATGTTCGGGGTCGCCGACCCCGCGACGGAGGCGGCGGTGCGGGCCTATGTCAAGCTGCTGCGCGCCAGCCGCGCCGTGGTGGCGCAGATCGAGCCGCTGCTGGCCGCCCACGGGCTGACCGTGACCCAGCTCGGCGTGCTGGAGGCGATCCTGCACAAGGGACCGCTGACGCATCGCGAGCTGGGCCGCAAGGTGCTGACCAGCGCCGGCAACATGACCGATCTGATCGACAAGCTGCAGGCGCGCGGGCTGGTGCGCCGGGTGCGCGACCCGGCCGACCGGCGGCTGGTGCGCGTGGAACTCACCGAAGCCGGCGACCGGCTGATCCGCGACCTGTTTCCCCGCCATGCCGCCGACATCGCCCAGGCGATGGGCGGGCTGCCAGCGATCGAGCTGGAGGCGCTCGGGGCCCTGCTGCGCCGGCTTGGCATGCGCGCCGCGCATGGCGCCGAGGCCCCTGCCCTTGCGCCGGCGGGTCCGACTGCATAGCTGCGGGGCCGACCGTTCGATATCGAACGATATGGGAGAGCCACGATGATCCAGATCCAGCCGTTCGACCGCCTCGGCCGCTTCCGCAACGAGTGGCTGAATGCCCGGCACCATTTCAGCTTCGGCCACTACCACGACCCCGCGCGCATGGGCGTCGGCGGCCTGCGGGTGTGGAACGACGACGAGATCGCCCCCGGCACCGGGTTCGACCCGCACCCGCACCGGGACATGGAGATCGTCACCTATGTCCGCCAGGGCGCCATCACCCACAAGGACAGCCTGGGCAACCAGGGCCGCACGGAGGCGGGCGACGTGCAGGTGATGCACGCCGGCACCGGCATCGTGCATGCCGAATACAATCTGGAGGCGACGCCGACGCGGCTGTTCCAGATCTGGATCCTGCCCGGCCGGCAGGGCGTCGCGCCCGGCTGGGGCGCGCGGCAGTTCCCGAAGCAGGTGGACGGTCGGCTGGCGGCGCTGGCGGACGGCAGGCCGGAGGCCGACGGCACTGCCCTGCCGCTCTACGCCGACGCGGCGGTGTTCGCCGGCACGTTGAAGGCCGGCCAGTCGGTGCGCCAGACGATGCGGCCCGGCCGCGCCGCCTATCTGGTGCCGGCGACCGGCGCCGTCACCGTGAACGGCACGCCCGTCCATACCCGCGACGGCGCCGCCATCACCGGGGAGACCGAACTCGCCATCACCGCCACCGAGGACGCCGAAGTGGTGCTGGTGGAGGTGGAGGGCTGAGGGCGGCACCCTGGCTTGACGACATACCGACCGGTCGGTAAAATTCCTGCATGGACCAGTCCCCTCCCCCGAGGCGCAGCCGCGGCGAAGCCCTGGCGCGGCTGCTGGAGGCCGCGTTCTCGGTGATCCGCACCCGCGGCTATGCGGCAACCTCGGTGGAGGAGATCTGTCAGGCGGCCGGCGTCACCAAGGGCGCGTTCTTCCACCAT
>JAKAZX010000287.1 GCA_021826485.1 Pseudomonadota bacterium
CTTCTGCTCCAATCCGCTGCTCGGGCCTCAGCAGTGGAAATTCATGATCTACGGCTTCCCGCACGTGAAGGGGGACGGCGTTCTCGACGCGGCCTATGCGCGCTTCTACGGCAGCCTCGACCTCGAAGCGCGCAAGCAGGCATGGGCGACGATCGAGCGCGACGTGCTGTCGCAGGCGTACATGATCAAGATCGCCGACCAGGGCAATGTGCGCGCCTACGACGATAAGCTCGTCGGCTTCGAGCCCTACTACATGATCCATTTCTGGAACGTGTCGGTGAAGTGACCCGGTCTGCACCGCTCCGGCGCGTCGTCTGGCGGTTGCTGCAATCCGTGCCGGTCATTCTGCTGGTGGCGCTGCTCGCCTTCCTGCTGCTCCATCTGCTGCCGGGCGATCCAGCGGTCATCATCGCCGGCGACCAGGCGTCGCCCGACGCCATTGCTGCCGTCCGGCGCCAACTGGGCCTCGATCAGCCGTTGCTGCACCAGCTCCTGCTCTGGCTTGGCCATCTGGTGCATGGCGACCTCGGGCAGTCGCTGCTGCTCAATCAGAGCGTGTTGTCGGCGGTGACGGAGCGCCTGCCTGTGACGGCTTCGCTGACTGCGCTCTCGCTGGTGATGACGGTTCCCCTCGGCATTCTGCTCGGCGGCGTTGCGGCGTGCTTCCGTGGCACCTGGATCGACACGCTGGTCATGCTGCTCGCGCTGTTGGGCGTTTCCGTTCCCAGCTTCTGGCTGGCGATCCTGACCGTGATCCTGTTCAGCGTGACGCTCGGCTGGCTGCCGTCCGCCGGCTATGTCCCGCTGTCGGCCGGCGTCTGGCCATGGCTGACATCGCTGATTGCACCCGCGCTCGTGCTGTCGCTGTTCCAGATCGGCTTTCTGGCCCGCATGACGCGGTCGGCCATGCTGGATGTCCTCGATGCGGACTATATCCGTACGGCGCGGGCAAAGGGGCTGGGGCCCTGGCGCACCGTCGCCAAGCACGCTTTTCGTAACACGCTGATCCCGGTCATCACCGCCACGGGCATCATCCTGAGTCTGCTGATCGGCGGCTCGATCGTCGTCGAACAGGTGTTCGCGCTCCCCGGCATCGGCCGGCTGGTGGTGCAGGCGATCCTGGCGCGCGACTACCCCGTGGTCCAGGGCACGATGCTGCTGTTCGGCTTCGCGTTCGTCGCCATCAACGTGCTGATCGACGTGATCTACACGCTGGTTGATCCGCGGGTGCGCTATGGCTGAGGCCGCGGCGGTGCCGGTCCTCGTCGAATCGCTGCGGCCGCGCCGGCGCTGGCGGACGGTGCGGCGGCTGGCCCTGCATCGCTCCTTCAATCTCGGCTTCGCCATCATGCTCGCCCTCGTGCTTGGGGCGCTGTTGGCGCCGCTGCTCAGCGGGTCCGACCCGATGGCGATGCATGTGCGCCTGCGGCTGCGCGGGCCATCCGCGGCGTTTCCGTTCGGGACGGACATGTTCGGCCGCGACGTGCTGGCGCGCGTCCTGTACGGCGCGCGGCTGTCGCTGTGGATCGGCCTCGCGACGGCGGCGCTGTCCGGCGCGTTCGGCGCGCTCATCGGCGTGGTGGCGGCGCAGTTCCGCATCCTCGAGGGGCTGCTGATGCGCTGCATGGATGCCCTGATGGCCTTCCCCGCCATCCTGCTGGCGATCGGCGTCAGCGCGGCACTCGGCCCAGAGACCGGGAGCGTGATCGCCGCGCTCACCGTCGCCTACATCCCACGCACCGCCCGCATCGTGCGCGCGTCCGCCCTCGTCGTGCGGGAGTTGGAATATGTCGAGGCCGCCCGCGTTGCCGGCGCCGGGGCCGCGCGCATCATCCTGCGCCACATCCTGCCGAACTGCGTGGGGCCGCTGCTGGTGCAGGTCAGCTTCGTGTTCGCCTATGCCATTCTGGCCGAGGCAACCTTGAGCTTCATCGGCATCGGGCCGCCGCCGCCGGCACCGAGCTGGGGCAATATCGTGGCGGAGGGCCGCGACTATGCCGTCGATGCGTGGTGGATCATGCTGTTTCCGGGCATCGCCATCAGCCTCGCGACCCTCGCCATGAACCTTCTCGGCGACGGACTGCGGGACGTGCTGGATCCACGCTTGAAGGTCGAGGGGTGACGCCTCCGCCCCCCATGCTTGACGTTCGCGGGCTGACCGTGCAGTTCCGCACCGAGAGCGGCTGGCTGACGGCGATCGAGGATGTCGGCTTCGACCTTGCGGCGCATGAAACACTGGGCATCGTCGGGGAATCCGGCAGCGGCAAGAGCGTCACCGCGCTGACGCTGCTGCGGCTGCACTCGGCTCATGCGGCGCGGGTCGCGGCGGGCAGCGCGGTCTTCGAAGGGCAGGACCTGTTGGGCCTGCCGGGGCGCGCAATGCGGCGCATCCGCGGCGGGCAGATCGCGATGATCTTCCAGGACCCGATGTCCTCGCTCAACCCGGTGCTGACGATCGCCGACCAGATCGGCGAGGCATTGCGGCTGCATCACGGCCTCCCGCCGCGTGCCGCGCGAGCGCGGGCGGCGGAGTTGCTCGATCTGGTGCGCATTCCCGATGCCCGCCGGCGGCTCGACGACTACCCGCACCGTCTTTCGGGTGGGATGCGTCAGCGCGTCATGATCGCAATGGCGATCGCCTGCCGCCCGCGCCTGCTGATCGCCGATGAGCCGACCACCGCCCTGGACGTGACGATCCAGGCCCAGATCCTCGACCTGCTGCGCACCCTACAGCGCGAACTCGGCATGGCGGTCATCTTGATCTCCCACGATCTCGGCATCGTCGCGGAATTCGCCGCGCGGGTCATGGTGATGTACGGCGGCCGGGTCGCCGAGATCGGCCCGGCCAATCCGCTGTACCGCGCGCCCCTGCATCCCTATACCGCCGGCCTGCTGGCGGCGGTTCCGCGGCTCGATGTCACGGCACGCCGCCTCGCCGCGATCCCTGGCAGCCTCCCCGATCCGGGGGAGGCGATGCCCGGCTGCCGCTTCGCGCCGCGCTGCACCGAGGCGTTGGCCGCCTGCCACAGCGCAGCACCGCCCCTGCTTTCCGTCGGCGGCGGCCGCTTCGCACGCTGCCCGCCGCGGGTCGCGGCGCAGGGGGGGGCATGACCGAGGAGCCTATCGTCGCCGCACGGGACCTTGCGAAGGTCTACGCGCTGCCGGGAGGCGGGCGCATGTTGCGCGCGGTTGACGGCGTGAGCTTCTCGATCGCGCCCGGTGAGACGCTAGGACTGGTCGGCGAGTCCGGTTCGGGCAAGTCGACCACCGGCCGCATGCTGGTCGGCCTGATCCGGCCATCGGCGGGGCAGATCAGGCTGTTCGGCCAGGAGATCGTCGGTCCCGAGGGACAGCGGGCCCTCCGGCGGATCCGCCGGCGGCTGCAATTCGTCTTCCAGGACCCGTTCGCATCGCTCGATCCGCGGATGCGCGTGGCGGACATCGTGGCGGAGCCGATCGACATCGCCGGCGGTTCGCAGCGCCGCGAGCGGGCCGAGCGCGTTGCCGAGCTGCTGGGCACGGTCGGCCTGCCGCGTTCGGCCGCCGAGCGCTATCCGCACGAATTCTCGGGCGGCCAGCGTCAGCGCATCGGCATCGCCCGCGCGCTGGCGTTGCGGCCGGAATTCGTGGTCTGCGACGAACCGGTCTCGGCGCTCGATGTCTCGATGCAGGCGCAGATCGTCAACCTCCTGCTCGATCTTCAGGAGCGGTTCGGGTTGAGCTACCTGTTCATTGCCCACGATCTCGCCGTGGTCTGCACGATCGCATCGCGGGTCGCCGTGATGCATGCCGGGCGCATTGTCGAACTCGCGCCGAAGCGGGCGCTGTTCGGCGCGCCGGCGCATCCGTACACGCGGATGCTGATCGCCGCGGTGCCGCAGCCGGACCCGGAGCGGAGACCGCTGGTCATGGCGTCCGCCGCCGCATCCGACTTCGCGTCTGACGGCGGCGGCTGCGCCTTCCGCGCCCGCTGCCCGCACGCCACCGACCGCTGCGCCGAGCGGCGCCCGCCGCTGCTGGAAATTGCGGCCGGCCATTCCGTCGCCTGCCACTTTGCCGGAACCCTGCCCTTCTGAACAGGAGCGATGCCATGTCGACGCAAGACCTGCTGTTCCTCTCGGCCGCGCGGGCGGCCGCGCTGATCCGCAATCGCAAGCTGTCGCCCGTCGAATATGTCGGGGCCGTGCTGCAGGCGATCGCGGCGCAGCAGCCCCGCCTCAACGCCTTCGCCACGGTGACGGCGGAGCGTGCCATGGCGGCGGCGCGCACGGCCGAGCAGGCGGTGATGACCGGCGCGCCGCTGGGCCCGCTGCATGGCGTGCCGGTGAACATCAAGGACCTGTTCGCCACGGCGCAGGTGCGCACGGGCTATGGCTCGAAAATCTACGCCGAGAACGTCCCGACCAAAGACGATGTTCTGGTCAGCCGCCTGCAGGCGGCCGGCGCCATCGTGATCGGCAAAACCACGACGCCGGAATTCGGCCACAAGGGCCTGACCGACGGTCCGGCCTTCGGCATCACCCGCAACCCGTGGGACCCGGACCGCACCACCGGCGGATCGAGCGGCGGGGCGGCGGCGGCGGTCGCGGCCGGCCTCGGGCCGCTCGGGCTCGGCACCGACGGCGCCGGCTCGATCCGCATTCCGGCAGCCTGCTGCGGCGTGATCGGGCTGAAGCCGACCGCCGGCCTGGTGCCTTACGAGCAGGCCGTGGACTCGTTCGCCAGCTATGCCGCTGCCGGCCCGCTCGCGCGCACCGTGGCCGACACGGCGCTGATGCTGGCGGCATTGAGCGGCCCCGACACCATCGACCCGTGGAGTCTGACCGCGCCGCCGTTCGGCCGCGTCCAGCCCGCGACGGTCGGCGGGGACCTGTCGGGCCTGCGCGCCGGCTACATTCCCCGCATGGCGAATTCCGTGCTGGCCCGCGACGTGGAGCGTAACACCCGGGACGCCATCGCCGCTCTCACCGCCCGCGGGCTCGCCGTCGAAGAAGTCACGGAGACCATCGACTGGATCGAGGAGCCGGCCCGGCGCGTTTACATGGGCAACATCTTCGTCAATTTCGGACCCTACGTTGCCGAATGGCGGGATCAGATGACGCCGTCCCTGCTCGACTATATCGACCAGGGCAGCACGGTGACGCTGGCCGAGTTCCGCCGCGGCCAATATGCCCGAACCGGCCTCTATCGCGCCGTTCAGGGCCTGTTCGGTCGCTACGACATCCTGCTGTCCCCCTCCCTCACGCGCACCGCGCTGGATGCGAGTTTCAACGGGGTGAAGGAGCAGGTCAGCGTGGACGGGGCGGCGGCGGGCACGACGCGGCAGGGCTGGACCAGCTACGTCTATCCGTTCAACCTGACCGGGCATCCGGCGATTTCGATCCCCTCGGGCTGGGGGGATGACGGGCTGCCGACCGGCCTGCAGATCGTCGGCCGCTGGCACGCCGACGCCGACCTCCTGCGTCTGGCCGCCGTGCTGGAGCAGGATCGGCCTTGGGCGGACCGCCGGCCGCCGGCGGGCTGAACGGCGGACGGATCGGG
>JAKAZX010000288.1 GCA_021826485.1 Pseudomonadota bacterium
GATCATCATGTTGCCGCCCTGGCCGCCCGCCGGTATGTGTGCCGCCCCGTCCCGCACCGCAACCGCCGGATCCTGCCGCGCATGGCCCGCATCGTGATGAAGTTCGGCGGCACCTCCGTCGCCGATCTCGACCGCATCCGCAACGTCGCCGCCCGTGTCAAGCGGGAGGTGGATGCCGGCAACGAGACCGCGGTGGTCGTTTCCGCCATGGCGGGGGTCACCAACCAGCTCGTCGCCTGGTGCCAGGCGCTGTCGCCGCTGCACGACGCGCGGGAATACGACACCGTGGTCGCCACCGGCGAACAGGTCACCGCCGGGCTGACCGCGATCGCGCTGCAGGAAATCGGCGTGGACGCGCGGTCCTGGCAGGGCTGGCAGATTCCGATCGCAACCGACGGGGCGCACGGCACGGCCCGCATCGACCGGATCGAAGGGGCGGAGCTGATCCGCCGGATGCAGGCCGGGCAGGTGCCGGTGGTGGCGGGGTTCCAGGGAATCGGGCCGGACCATCGCGTCACCACGCTCGGCCGCGGCGGCTCGGACACCTCGGCGGTCGCGCTCGCCGCGGCGCTGCACGCGGACCGCTGCGACATCTACACCGATGTCGATGGCATCTACACGACCGATCCGCGCATCGTTGCGAAGGCCCGCAAGCTGGATAAGATCGCCTATGAGGAGATGCTGGAACTCGCCTCCGTCGGGGCCAAGGTGCTGCAGACGCGCAGCGTCGAGCTGGCGATGAAGGAACGGGTGCGCGTGCAGGTGCTCAGCAGCTTCCAGGATGTTCCCGGAAGCCTGGTGGTGGATGAGGATGAGATCGTGGAAAAGGCAGTGGTCGCCGGTATCGCCTACTCGCGGGACGAGGCGAAGCTGACCGTCCGGCACGTGCCCGACCGGCCGGGCATCGCCGCCGCCATGTTCGGCGCGCTGGCCGCCGCCTCGGTCAACGTGGACATGATCGTGCAGAACGTGTCCGCCGAAGGCACCACCGACATGACCTTCACGCTCGGCCGCTCCGACCTGCCGCGGGCGCGCAAGGTGCTGGACGAGAATCGCGGCATCATCGGATTCTCGGAACTGCTCGCCGATAGCGATGTCGCGAAGATCAGCGTGGTCGGGGTCGGCATGCGCAGCCATGCCGGGGTGGCCAACACGATGTTCCGCACGCTTGCCGAAAAGGGCATCAACATCCAGGTGATTTCCACCAGCGAAATCAAGGTGAGCGTGCTGATCGGCGCCGAATACACCGAGCTTGCGGTGCGCGCGCTGCATTCCGCGTACGGGCTGGATGCCGCCTGACACCGCCCTGCCGGAGGCGCGGCTGACCGCGGCACGCGCCGCGCTCGACCGGCTGTGGAGCCGCGGCGCGGCGTTCCTCGGCTGCCGCTACGCCATCATGGGCGGCGCGATGAGCTGGGTGAGCGAGCGGCATCTGGTGGCCGCGATCAGCAATGCCGGCGCCTTCGGCGTGATCGCCTGCGGCGCCATGAACCCCGACCAGCTTGCTGCCGAGATCGCCGGCGCGCAGGCACTGACGGACCGTCCGTTCGGCGTCAACCTGATCACCATGCACCCGCAGCTCGACGACCTCGTGCGCGTTTGCCTCGCCGCGCGGGTCGGCCATGTCGTGCTGGCCGGCGGCGTGCCGTCCGGGGCCGCGGTGCGGGCGGTGAAGGATGGCGGGGCGAAGCTGATCTGCTTCGCCCCGGCGCTGGTGCTCGCGCGCCGGCTGCTGCGGCTCGGCGCCGATGCGCTGGTGATCGAGGGCAGCGAAGCCGGCGGCCATATCGGCCCGGTATCCCTGACCGTGCTGGCGCAGGAAGTCCTGCCGCATGTGCGGGAGGTTCCGGTGTTCGTCGCCGGCGGCCTGGGGCGCGGGGAGGCGATCCTCGCCTATCTGGAGATGGGCGCATCCGGCGCGCAGCTCGGCACGCGCTTCGCCGCGGCCGCGGAAAGCATCGCCCACGCCAATTTCAAGCAGGCCTTCATCCGCGCCGCCGCGCGCGATGCCGTGCCGTCCGTGCAACTGGACGAGCGCTTTCCGGTGATCCCGGTGCGCGGCCTCGCCAATGCCGGCACCAAGCGGTTCCTGGAGCATCAGGCGGACACACTGCGGCGCTTCCAGTCCGGCGAGCTGACGCGGGAGGCGGCGCAACTTGCCATCGAGCATTTCTGGGCCGGCGCGCTGCGCCGCGCGGTGATCGAGGGCGACGTGGAGCACGGCAGCGTCATGGCCGGCCAGTCGGTCGGCATGGTCGGCGCGGTGCAGCCGACCGCGGCGATCATCGCCGAGCTGGTGGAACAGGCGGCCGGCGCGCTCGCGTCCCGCCCGGTCTAGGGCCGCACAGTGTCCGCCCCGCGCCGCCTGCTGGCCCGGATGCGGCACCTTATGGCGCACGGCACCGCGCCGCTGGCGGAACTGACGCAACTGGTCGCCGCCGAACTGGTCACCGAGGTCTGCTCCATCTACGTGCTGCGTCCCGGCGACCTGCTGGAACTCGCCGCAACCGAGGGGCTGCGGCCGGAAGCGGTCGGGCGCACCAAGCTGCGCGTGGGCGAGGGCATCATCGGCCTGGTCGCCGCGACCGGCCAGCCGCTCAATCTGCCCGACGCGCAGAACCACCCCGCCTTCGCCTACCGGCCGGAAACCGGCGAGGAGAAATACGCCTCCCTGCTCGCCGTGCCGGTCCGCCGCGCCGGCCGCACCCTGGGCGTGCTCGGCGTGCAGAACCGCCAGCCCCGCCGCTACGACGCCGACGAGGTGGACGTGCTGGAGACGGTGGCGATGCTGCTGGCGGAGAAGCTGGCACCCGCCGGCAGCGCCGAGCGGGCCGAGGAAGGCCTGGCGGCAACCGTCGCCCGCCGCTTCGGCGGCAGCGTCATCGTGCCGGGGATCGCCATCGGCCCGGTGGTGCGGCACGGGCTGCACGCCCCGCCGGCGCGGCTGCTGGCCGACGATCCGGCGCAGGAACTCGCCCGCCTCGCCACCGCGGCGGAGGCGATGCAGCGCGGGCTGGACGAGCTGATCTCCGCCCGCCTGCCGGACGGGGAGGCGCCGCGGGAGGTGCTGGCGGCCTATCGGCTGGTCGCCGCCGATGCCGGCTGGATCCGGCGCGTGGAGGATGCGATCCGCGGCGGCCTGACGGCGGAGGCGGCGGTGCATCGCGTGGGCGGCGAACTGCGCGACCGGATGCGCCGCGTCGCCGACCCCTATCTGCGCGAGCGGCTGGCGGATATCGAGGACATGGTGGGTCGCCTGCTGCGCGCGCTGGACGGCAGCACGCCGCAGCCGGAGGTGCCGGAGGGTGCCATTCTGCTGGCCCGCCGGCTCGGCCCCGCCGAACTGCTCGACTGGCATGCCCGCGGCATCGCCGGGCTGGTGATCGAAGACGGCAGCGCCGCCGGTCACGCCGCCGTGCTGGCGCGCGCGCTCGGCCTGCCCGCCCTGGGCGGCGCGCGCGGCGTTTTGGAGGCGGCGGAGAGCGGCGAACCGGCGGTGCTCGACGCGGACGAGGCTCTGTTCGTCCTGCGCCCGGAGCAGGAGGTGCTGAGTGCCTATGAGCGGGAACGGGAGGCACGCTGCGCGCGCCAGGCCCGCTTCGCCGAACTGCGGCACCGCCCGGCCACGACCGCCGACGGCACGGCGATCACGCTGATGCTGAATGTCGGCCTGCCATTGGAACTCGCCCATCTGGAGGCGACCGGGGCGGCGGGGATCGGCCTGTTCCGCACCGAGATCGCCATGCTGGCGCGCGGCGCGGTCGCCGATGTGGCGGAACAGGCGGCGGTCTATGGCCGGGTGCTGGATGCGGCCGGGGCGCGGCCGGTGCTGTTCCGCACGCTCGACCTGGGCGGCGACAAGCTGCTGCCCGGCAGCGCAGTGCCGGAGGAGGAAAATCCCGCGATGGGATGGCGCAGCCTGCGCGTCGCGCTCGACCGGCCGGCGGTGCTGCGCAAGCAGGCGCGCGCCCTGCTGCTGGCGGCGGACGGCCGGCCGCTGTCGGTGATGTTCCCGATGGTCGCGACGGTGGCGGAATTCGCCGCCGCGCGCGCGATCCTGCTGGCGGAGGCGGAGCGTGTCCGTCCCGCGCCGCAACGGCTGCGCATCGGCACGATGCTGGAAGTGCCTGCGCTGCTCTGGCAACTCGACGAATTGCTGAAACAGGTCGAGTTCATTTCGGTTGGCACCAACGACCTGTTGCAGTTCGTGTTCGCGGCCGATCGCGGCACGCCCGCCCTCGCCGCACGCTACGACGTGCTGGCGCCGGGCATGGTGACTCTGCTGGATCGCCTGGCGCGCCATGCCGAAGCAGCGGGGGTGCCGCTGTCGATCTGCGGAGAGGCCGCCGGCCGGCCGCTGGAGGCGATGACCTTCGCGGCCCTCGGCATCACCTCCCTCTCGATGGCCGCCGGCGCGCTGCCGCCGGTGAAGGAAGCTCTGGCAGCCCTTGATCTTGCGGCGTTCCGCCCGGTGCTGGCAGCGATCCGCCGCAGCGACGCCGCCGCCGCCTCGTTGCGCGAGCCGATCGCGACCTGGGCGCGCGAGCACGGCATCCCGGTCTGACGGCACCTTCGCCGAGACAGTCACGGCGGCGATGCGAGTACGCTGTGCAATCCGGTTGGCATTTGCCCGCTGCCTCGCTACAAGAACGCGTGAGGATCGGCGCCGAGTCAATCCGCTGCCATTCAACACTTTTTCTGGGATCGTCACTGCTGTGCTGCAGGATCGAAGGGCGAGCCTCGCGAAACCGGCCCCATTGATGGCATCGTACGAGGATGCGGCGGCGCCGGCCGCGCGGGTGGGCGCCGATCTGCGGGCGGCGCGCGAGCGGCTGGGCTGGTCGCTGCCGGCGATCGCGGCGCACCTGCGCATCCGCCTGCCCTATCTTGCGGCGCTGGAGGATGGGCGGATCGGCGACCTGCCGGGGATCGCCTATGCCGTCGGCTTCCTGCGCACATACGCCATCGCGCTCGGCCTCGATCCGCAGGAGATGATCCGCCGCTTCCGCGCCGAGGCGGCGGAGGCGAACCGCAAGACCGAGCTGAATTTCCCCGCCCCCGTGCCCGATCGCGGCATTCCGGCCGGCGCGCTGGTGCTGATCGGCGCACTGATCGCGGTCGGCGCCTATGTCGGCTGGTACCGGCTGTCCGAACGTCCGCACCCGCTGGCCGACGCCGTGCCGCCGCTGCCGGCGCGGCTGGCAGTGCTGGCGGAGAAGGAAGCCCCGCCGCCGGCCCCCGAGCCGGCCGCGCCAACCCCTGCCGCGCCCGCCGCCGCTGCGGCCGACGCCCCGGCGCTGGCCGCCCTGCCGCCGCTGCCGAGCATCTCCCCGAGTTCGGCCGCCGCCGCCGTCGCCATCCCCGCGCTGGTCGCCCCGACACCCGCGCCGGCCCCGGCCTCTGCCCCTGCCCCGGCCGCACCGGCAGCGGTGGCCCAGGCGCCGCAAGCCGCCGCCGATCCGCCGCCCGCGCATATCGTGGTTCACGCCAAGGCGGATTCCTGGATCCAGGTGCGCGACAAATCCGGGCAGGTG
>JAKAZX010000289.1 GCA_021826485.1 Pseudomonadota bacterium
GCGCGCCGAACCCGCGCGGGCCGGCCGGTGCGGCCGGATGGCGCAGGTCGCGCCGCGCCAGCACCGCCGGCAGCGCCGCTGCGATCGCCCCGCGCGGCATCACGCCCCCCGCCGCGGCCAGCAGGCGGCGCCCCCAGGCGGCCAGCTCCGCCAGCACCCGATGCAGCCGCGCGTCGTCCGGGCGCGCCGCCACGGCGGCCGCATCCAGCCCGCTTGCTGCCAGCAGGTCCGCGGGCAGCAGGCAGCGGCCCTGCCGCGCCAACGCCGGAACGCTGCGCAGATGCCCGGCGACGCCATAGGCGGTGCCGAGCGTGGCGATGCGGTCGAGCAGCGCCCCCTCCGCCCCCAGGACGCGCCCGGCGGCGCGGGCGAGACCGCCCGCGGTCGCGCGCACATGCGTCTGCCACTCGGCAAGCGTCGCGATCTCCGGCGCCGCCTCCGTCTCCCGCGCATCCACCAGCGGGGCGAGATCGGCGGCAGCGAGCCGCCCTGCCGCCAGCGCCGCGGTCAGCGGCGCGGCGACTTCGTGCCGCCGCGGCGCCCCCTCCAGCACTTCGCGCCACCATTGCAGGCGGATCAGCGCCATCATCGGCTCGCGCGCCGCCTCCCGCGCCCGCGCAAGCTCGTGATTGAAGGCGTAGAGCAGCAGCAGCGTGTCCCGCCGCTCGGCGGGCGCGAACAAGGCGGACAGGAAGCGGTCCGGGTCGTGGCGGCGCACCAGCGCCGCGATTGCCCCTGCTTGACGGTGCTCCCCCCCGGCCATAGCTACCCCGTGCGCCCCGCCAACCAGGAACGGAGATGTCCGCAATGGCCTTCGAGCTTCCCCCGCTGCCATATTCCGCCAACGCGCTCGCCGGGCGCGGCATGTGCCAGGAGACGCTGGAGCTGCACCACGGCAAGCATCATCAGGCCTATGTGACGGCGCTGAACGGCTTCGTCGAGAAGGACGCCGCGCTCAAGGGCAAATCGCTTGAGGAGATCGTCAAGCTTGCCCACAACAAGCCGGACATGGCGCCGGTGTTCAACAACGCCGGGCAGCATTGGAACCATATCCTGTTCTGGCAGGCGATGTCGCCGGCCAATGGCGGCCAGATCCCCGGCAAGCTCGAACAGAAGCTGACCGCCGATTTCGGCGGCGTGCAGCAGTTCAAGGATGCGTTCAAGCAGGCGGCGACCACGCAGTTCGGCTCCGGCTGGGCGTGGCTGGTGCTGGCCAGCGACGGCAAGCTGAAGGTGACCAAGACGCCGAACGGCTCCAACCCGCTCGCCACCGGCGAGGGCAAGGCGCTGCTCGGCATCGACGTGTGGGAGCACAGCTACTACCTGGACTTCCGCAACCGCCGGCCGGACTACGTGCAGAACTGGCTGGACAAGATCGCGAACTACGAGTTCGCTGCCGCGCAGCTCTGATCGGCCTAAGCGGGCCCCGCCACCCGGCGGGGCCGGCTATTTCTTGGTGTCGTTCGCCGCCTGCGGCCGGATCACGCTGCTGATCGTCTCCCGCAGCACGGCGACCCGGGTGTTGGCGGCGATCTCCACTTCGATCTCCCGGTCCTCCGGCTTCGGCGGGCGGGTCACGGTGCCGAGGATGCCGCCGCCGGTGACCACCCGGTCGCCGCGCCGCAGATCGCCCAGCATCTTCTTCATGTCCTTCTGCTTCTGCTGCTGCGGGCGGATCAGCAGGAAGTAGAACACGCCGAAAATCAGCACGAGCGGCAGGAACTGCCCGATATTCGACAGCGAGGCGAGCGGGCCGGAGGCGTCCTGCGCGTAGGCGGCGGAGATCAGCATGCGGCGGGTTCCGATTGCGGGGGAAGCGCGCGGACCATAGTTTCCGCGCCCTCAACGTCAAGCGGACATGCCGGATGGACCCTCGCCTGCTGGACGCCGCACAGCGCATCGCCGAGGCGCTGGAGCGGCTGGCCCCGAAACCGCCGGCCGCGCCCGACCTGTCCGCCGCCGATGCCTTCGTCTGGCATCCCGCGCCGCCGCAGCTCGCCCCGGTGCAAGCCGTCTCCCGCGTGCCGATCGCGCTGCTGCAGGGCGTGGCGCGACAGAAGACCCTCCTGCTCGACAACACGCTCCGTTTCGCCCGCGGCCTGCCGGCCAACAACGCCATGCTCTGGGGCGCCCGGGGGATGGGCAAGTCATCACTGGTGAAGGCGGCGCACGCCGCCTGCAACGCCGAGGCGCCCGGCAGCCTCGTGCTGGTGGAAATCCACCGCGAGGACATCGCCAGCCTGCCCGACCTGCTGCGCCGCCTGCGCGGCCAGCCGCGCAACTGCCTGATCTTCTGCGACGACCTGTCCTTCGAGCGCGAGGATGCCGACTACAAGGCGCTGAAATCGGTGCTGGACGGCGGAATCGAGGGGCGGCCGGCCAATGTGCTGTTCTATGCCACCTCCAACCGCCGCCACCTGATGCCGCGCGACATGATCGAGAACGAGCGCAGCACCGCCATCAACCCCTCCGAAGCGACGGAGGAGAAGGTGTCCCTCTCCGACCGCTTCGGCCTGTGGATCGGCTTTCACAACTGCGACCAGGACACGTTCTTCGCCATGGTGGAGGGGTATGCCGGCTGGTTCGGCATCGACCTGCCGGCCGACCGGCTGCGCGCCGAGGCGGTGGAATGGTCGGTCACGCGCGGCGCCCGGTCGGGCCGGGTGGCCTGGCAGTTCATCCAGGACCTGGCCGGCCGGCTTGGTGTCATCGGACCGGGCACGTCCTAGGCTCCGGTCGAACTCTGGCGAATAAGTCACGGGTGCAGGCCGATCCTCCACCCGTCGCCCTGTCGCAGACGAGACTATTGCGGCGCGGTCCGGATTGCGCGCATACGGCAGGCGGAAGCGGCCGAATCGCGCCGGCCGCACGCATTGCGATGAGGCCGTCATGTCCCGCGCCCGCCTTCGGACCACCGTCCTGCTCGGCACTGCCCTGGCCGCCCTGCCCGCGGTCGCGCAACAGCAGGGACCGTTGGTGCAGTCGGCCCCGGTGACGCCGGTCGTCGCCTCCGGCACATCGGCCGCCGTCGCGGCCTCCCCGGACGTGTTCGCGATCGAGCAGCTCGATTCCCTGCTCGCCCCGGTCGCCCTGTATCCGGACGCGGTGCTGGCCCCGCTGCTGATGGCGGCGACCGACCCGCTGCCGCTGGTCATGGCCGCCCGCTGGGTGGCGCAGCCCGACCATGCGGCGCTCACCGGCGATGCGCTGGTCGCGGCGCTGTCCGCCGAGGACTGGGACCCCGACGTGAAGGCGCTGACGCCGTTCCCCGGCGTGCTGCGGATGCTGGACGGCAATCTCGGCTGGACCATGCAGCTCGGCTACGCGATGGCCAACCAGCCGGCGGCGGTGCTGGATTCCATTCAGCGCCTGCGCCGCCAGGCGATCGCCACCGGGGCGCTGGGCGACGGGCCCGGCTTCACCCTGCGCCGCGCCGGCGCGGCGGTGGAGATCGACGCCGCCGGGGACGGCACCTTCAGCGTGCCCAACACCGACCCCGCCGCCGCCTACGGCCCCTGGCCCTATGCCGCGGTCACGCCGGCCCGCCTGCGCACCGGCGACGCCGCGACGGCGGTGACGGTGCCGGCCGCCCTGCACGACCTCGCCGGCATCGCCTGGGCGCGGGGGGAGGTGGTGCTGGACGTGAAGTCCTGGAACGCGGTGAACGGCGACCGCCCGCCGGTCTCGCTCGCGGTCTGGCACCCGCGGCAGGTCTATGCGGTGATCGGCCGGGTGGATGCGAGCCTGGATGCCCGCCCGCTGCCGCCCTCCGGCCCGGTCGGGCGGCCGGCGCGGCCCAGCGGCATTCCGGCCAACGCGATCGGCCGCACCATGGTCACCGTCGCCGCCGATCTGGTGCGCCGCCCTGCCCCGCAATCCCCGGGCGTCGCGGCGGCGCTGCATCAGGCGATCATCACCGGCTCGCGCCCCGGCGCCACCGGCGCGCAGGCCGCGGCGCTGCGCCTCGCGCCCCTGCCCGCGCATGTGGAGACGCTGAAGGCCAGCGCCCTGTCCGATGTCGGTGTCGGCGCCCAGGCCTCGGTGTTCGGAGAGCGCGGGGCGGAAAGCCGCAGCGCCGCCGGCGCGACGCCGCAGCGCCAGTCGGTCGCCGGGCTGGCACAGTGAAGGGGAACCGCACCATGCGCCGCATCGCCGCCACCCTGCTCGCCGCCACCCTGCTCACCCCGCTCGCCGCCCCGCGGGCCGAGGCGCCGGCGGCGGTGGCGGAGGAGCAGACCGGCTTCCCCACGCCCGAGGATGCCTCCACCGCGCTGCTGGCCGCCCTGCTGTCCGGCGAGCCGTGGGAGATCGAGGCGGTGATCGGCGTCGGCGGCATGGGCCTGCTCAGCACCGGCGACAAGGCCGCCGACCAGGAGGAGGTGCGGCACTTCATCGAAGCCTATGCCGACCGTCACCGCATCGTCCGCCAGGGCGACGGGCATGCCGTGCTGGTGATCGGCCCGAAGGACTGGATGCTGCCGATCCCGCTGGTGCGCAACGCCAATGGCTGGCATTTCGACGCGGCGGAGGCGGCGAAGCTGATCGCCAACCGCCGGATCGGCCGCAACGAGATCGGCGCGATCCGGGGGCTGCTGGCGGTGGCTGACGCCCAGCGCGCCTATCGCGACACGCCGGACGGGCCGCGCGCCTATGCGCTGAAGCTGATCAGCACCCAGGGCCAGCGCGACGGCCTCTATTGGCCGGATGCCGCCTTCCTGCCGCGCAGCCCGCTGTCCGACCTCGCGGACGCCGCGCGGGCGCGCGGCTATCCGGTGACGGCGACGGAACTGCCGGAATCCTACAGCGGCTACAAGCTGCGGCTGCTGACCGCCGCGGGGCCGAACGCGCCGGGCGGGGCGCGCAGCTTCCTGGTCGGCGGCCGGCTGACCGGCGGCTACGCCTACATCGCCTGGCCGGCGCATTACGGCACCACCGGCGTGGTCACGTTCCTGCTCGGCCCGGACGGCTCATTGTTCCAGAAGGACCTCGGCCCGCACACCGACGAACTGGCGGATGCGACCAAGACCTACGATCCGGACCTGACCTGGGCGCTGCTGCGGATCACCGACTGACCCGCGATCCGGCGGGGTGACAGACGGGCGCCGCCGCCCGATAACCGCGCCATGCAGAACGTCGTCATCGTCGGCGGGGGCGCCATCGGCTGCTCCGCCGCCTATCATCTCGCGACGCATCCGCGCTTCGCGGGACGGATCACGGTGGTGGAGCGGGACCCGAGCTATGCCCGCGCCTCCTCCGCCCTGTCGGCCAGCGGCATCCGCCAGCAATTCTCCACGCCCGTCAGCATCCGCATGTCGCAATACGGCCTCGGCTTCATCCGCGCGGCGCGCGAGCGGCTGGCGGTCGAGGGCGATGCGCCGGACCTCGCGTTCAAGGAACACGGCTACCTGTTCCTGGCGAGTGCCGCCGGGCTGCCGGTGCTGCGGGAGAACGTGGCGCTGCAACAGGCCGAGGGCGCGGAAATCGCCCTGCTCGACCCGGCGGCGCTGACCGCG
>JAKAZX010000290.1 GCA_021826485.1 Pseudomonadota bacterium
CGGCGGTGCAGCCGGGCACCGCCAGCGTCCCCTCGACCAGCAGGTCGGCGACCGAGGGCAGCAGGCTGGCGGCCGCCAGCCGGTCGTCCAGGAAGGCGTGGAAGTCGGCCAGCCGACCTTCCGGAAGGCTGAAGCCGGCCGCCATGGCATGGCCGCCGCCGGTCGCCAGCAGCCCCGCCTGCCGCGCCGCGATCACCGCCGCCCCGAGGTCGAGGCCGGGCACCGACCGGCCGGACCCCTTGGCCAGGCCGTCGGCGATGCCGGCGACGCAGGCCGGGCGGTTGAAGCGCTCCTTGAGCCGCCCGGCGACGATGCCGACCACGCCGGGATGCCAGGCGGCCGCCGCCACCATCAAGGCGGCATGGCCGGCCGCCACCTGTGCCTCCGCTTCGCGCATGGCGGCGTCCAGCATCCCCGCCTCGACCTGCTGGCGCTGGCGGTTCACCGCGTCCAGCATGGCGGCGAGGCCGTGCGCCTCCACCCGGTCCTGCGCCAGCAGCAGCCGCAGGCCGAGATCGGACTCGCTGATCCGCCCGGCGGCATTGATGCGCGGACCGAGCGCGTAGCCGAGCGTCACCGCGGTCGGCCGGTCGCGCACCTGCGCCACTTCCAGCAGGGCGGCGATGCCGGGGCGCTCGCGCCGCGCCATCAGCTTCAGCCCCTGCGCCACCAGGGCGCGGTTCAGGCCGGTCATCGGCATCACGTCGCACACGGTCGCCAGCGCGACGAGGTCGAGCAGCGCCAGCAGGTCCGGCTCCGGCTGGGCGGCGAAATGGCCCAGGCGGCGCAGCGCCCGCACCGTCGCGACCGCGGTCAGGAAGGCGACGCCGGCCGCGCACAGCCCGGTCAGGCCAGACCCGCAATCCAGCCGGTTGGGGTTGACCGTCGCCAGCACCGGCGGCGGCGGCCCTTCGCTCTTGTGGTGGTCCAGCACCACCACATCGACCGAACCTTCCAGCGACCCGAGCACGGCGCCGGCGGCGGTGCCGCAATCGACGCAGACGATCAGGCTCGCCCCCTGCGCGACCAGATCGCGCAGCGCCGGCAGGTTGGGGCCGTAACCTTCCGTCATGCGGTCGGGGACATAGGGCAGCACGTCGCAGCCGAGGCTGCGCAGGAAGGAGACCATCAGCGCGCCGCTGCACGCACCATCGACGTCGTAGTCGCCGAACACCGCCACCGTCTCGGCCCCGCGCACGGCATCCGCCAGGCGCGTGGCGGCGGCGTCCATGTCGGCGAGCATGCTCGGGTCGGGCAGCAGGGCGCGCAGCGTCGGCTCCAGGAAATGCGCCGCCCCTTCCAGCCCGATGCCGCGCGCGGCGAGCAGCCGGCCGACGATCTCCGGCACGCCGAGCGACTGCGCGATGCCGAGGCCGATGCGATCCTCTCCCGGCCGCCACATCCAGCGCCGGCCGGTCAGGCTGCGCGCGACGCCGAGGACGGGGGCCTCCACCTCAATGCGCCGCCCAGAACTTGGTGGCGTAGTTGTGGTGGGCCTCGATGTAGCGGACGGTGCCGGACTTGCTGCGCATCACCACGGAATGCGTGGTGGCGCCGTTGCCGAACCGGCGCACGCCGCGCAGCATCGCCCCGGCGGTGACGCCGGTGGCGGCGAACATCACCTCTCCGCGCGCCATGTCGGTGACGGAGAACACGCGGTTCGGGTCCGACACGCCCATCTGCCGCGCGCGCTCGCGCTGG
Organism: Pseudomonadota bacterium; assembly: GCA_021826485.1. Lineage (GTDB taxonomy): Bacteria > Pseudomonadota > Alphaproteobacteria > Acetobacterales > Acetobacteraceae > JAFKFJ01. The sequence goes on from JAKAZX010000290.1 coordinate 1,702, forward strand.
CTGTCGTCCTCGAACAGCAGGCGGCCCTGCATCTGGCCGCCGACGCAGCGCAGCGCCGCCGCCGCCAGCACGCCCTCCGGCGCACCGCCCGATCCCATGTAGACATCGACGCCGCTGTCCGGATGCGTGGTCGCGATCACGCCGGCCACGTCGCCGTCGCTGATCAGCATGATGCGCGCCCCGGCCTCGCGGGTTTTCGCGATCAGTTCCTCGTGCCGCGGCCGGTCGAGGATGCAGGCGACCAGATCGGCGATGTCGCAGCGTTTGGCACGGGCGAGGTTGCGCAGGTTCTTGGCCGGCGGATCGTCGATGTCCACCACCCCCGCCGGCAGCCCGGCACCGATCGCGATCTTCTGCATGTAGATGTCGGGCGCGTGCAGGAAATTGCCGCGCTCGGCCAGTGCGATCACGGTGATGGCGTTGGGGCCGCCTTTCGCGGTCAGGGTCGTGCCTTCCAGCGGATCGACGGCGATGTCCATCGCCGGCCCGCCGCGGCCCACCTTTTCGCCGATATACAGCATCGGCGCCTCGTCCATCTCGCCTTCGCCGATCACCACGGTGCCTTCGATCGCCACCGCGTCGAAGGCCTTGCGCATGGCCTCCACGGCGGCGCCGTCGGCCTCGTTCTTCTTGCCGAGGCCCATCCAGCGGCTTGCGGCAAGGGCCGCCGCCTCGGTCACGCGCACCAGCTCCAGCGCCAGGTTGCGGTCGGTCTGCTGCTCGTGCGCCAATGCGGCGTTGTCGGCGGTGCTCTGGCTCATGCTTTGGCTCCTCGGCTCAGGCCGGTTCGATGCGGATGACGGCCGGGTCCTCCAGCACGGCATCGAGGGCGGCAATGCGGGCGAGCGCGTCGCGCATCGCCGCCTCGCGCGTTTCATGGGTGACCAGCACCACCGGCACCGCCTCCCCGGGGCTGCGCCCGCGCTGCAGCATGCTTTCCAGCGAGATGCCGGCATCGCGCAGCGCCGCGGTGACATCGGCGATCACGCCCGGCCGGTCCACCACCATCAGCCGCAGGTAATAGCAGCCGACATGCGCGGTCATCGGCACCGACGGCACGTCGGACAGCGCGCCCGAATGCGCGCCCCACACCGGGGTCAGCCGCCGCCGCGCGATGTCCACCAGATCCGCCACCACGGCGGAGGCGGTGGGGCCGGCGCCGGCGCCGCGCCCTTCCAACATGATGCGGCCGACGAAATCGCCCTCCGCCACCACCGCGTTGAATACGCCGTCCACGCGCGCAAGCGGCGCGCTTTCCGGCACCATGCAGGGATGCACCCGCGCCTCGATGCCGGCCTCGGTCTGCCGCGCCAGGCCGAGCAACTTGATGCGGTAGCCGAGTTCGCCGGCAAAGGCGATGTCGAGCGCGGAGACGTGGCGGATTCCTTCGACATGCACCGCGCCGAACGCGACCGGCCGGCCGAACGCGAGGGCGGCAAGAATGGCGAGCTTGTGCGCCGCATCGATGCCGTCCACGTCGAAGCTGGGATCGGCCTCGGCATAGCCGAGCTTTTGCGCCTCGTGCAGCACCTCGGCGAATTCGCGGCCGCGTTCGCGCATCACCGTCAGGATGTAGTTGCAGGTACCGTTGAGAATGCCGGCGACGCGCGCGATGCGGTTGCCCGCCAGTCCTTCCCGCAGTGCCTTGATCACCGGGATGCCGCCGGCCACCGCCGCCTCGAACCCCAGCGGCACGCCGGCACGCTCCGCTTCCGTGGCCAGGGCGGCGCCGTGCACGGCGAGCAGCGCCTTGTTGGCGGTGACCACCGGCTTGCCCGCGGCGATCGCCGCCTGCACCACTGCGCGCGCGGCGCCCTCGGCGCCGCCAATCACCTCGACCACCACATCGACCGACGGATCGGTGGCCAGCGCCACCGGGTCGTCGAACCAGTGCAGGCCGGAGAGCGGCACGCCGCGGTCGCGCGTGCGGTCCCGCGCGGCGACGGCGGTGACGGCGATCGGCCGCCCGGCGCGCGCGGCGATCACCTCGGCATTCTGGCGCAGCAGCGTCAGCACGCCGGCGCCGACCGTGCCGAGCCCGGCCAGCGCGACGGAGAGCGGGCGGGTCATCGCGCCGCCTCGGCGAAGGCCGGCTCGGCCGGGCCGGCATTGTCGGCTTGCAGGAAGCCGCGGATGTTGCGCAGCGCCTGGCGCAGCCGATGCGTGTTTTCCACCAGCGCGATGCGGACATGGCCGTCGCCATGCTCACCGAAGCCGATGCCGGGGGCGACCGCCACCCTGGCGCGCGCCAGCAACTGCTTGCTGAACTCCAGGCTGCCGAGATGGGCGAAGCGCGGTGGGATCGGCGCCCAGGCGAACATCGACCCGTCCGGCACCGGCACGTCCCAGCCGGCGGCGTGCAGCCCGCGGATCAGCACGTCGCGCCGTTCGCGATAGAGCGTCCGCATCTCCGCCACACAGTCCTGCGGCCCGTTCAGCGCCGCCGTCGCGGCGACCTGGATGGGCGTGAAGGCGCCGTAGTCCAGATAGGACTTCATGCGCGCGAGCGCGGTGATCAGGCGCCGGTTGCCGGCGGCGAAGCCCATGCGCCAGCCGGGCATGGAATAGGTCTTGGACAGGCTGGTGAACTCGACGGCGATGTCCTTCGCACCCTCCACCTGCAAAATGGACGGCGGCACCTTGTCGCCGAAATAGATCTCGGCATAGGCGAGGTCGGACATCACCCACACCTCATGACGTCGCGCGAAGGCGACGATCTCCCGATAGAAGTCGAGATCGGCGAGATAGGCGGTGGGGTTGGAGGGGAAGTTGACGATCAGCGCCGTCGGCTTCGGCACGGAATGGCGTACCGCACGGTCCAGCGCGCGCAGCATGTCGTCATCCGGCGTGGCCGGGACGCTGCGCACGGCGGCGCCGGCGATGATGAAGCCGAACTGATGGATCGGATAGGACGGGTTCGGCACCAGGATGGTGTCGCCTGGGCTGGTGATCGCGGCGGCGAGGTTGGCCAGCCCCTCCTTGGAGCCGAGCGTCGCGATGACCTCGCTCTCCGGGTCCAGCGCCACGTCGAACCGGCGGCGGTAGTAGCCGGCCAGGGCGCGGCGCAGGCCGGGGATGCCCTTGCTGGTGGAATAGCGGTGGGTGCGCGGGTCCTGCACCGCCTCGACCAGCTTGGCCACGATATGCGGCGGCGTCGCGCTGTCAGGGTTGCCCATGCCGAGGTCGATGATGTCCTCCCCGGCGGCGCGGGCGCGCGCCTTGGCGGCGTTGACCTCGGCGAAGACATAGGGCGGCAGGCGGCGGATGCGGTGAAACTCGTCGGTCATGGGCGTCCGGGTCCGGGTGTGCGGGGAGTGTAGAGGATCAGCCGTCCCGAGTCTGGCAAGGAGTCCACGGCTCGGTGCAGGGCTCAGTCGACCAGCCGGGCGACCGCGCCGCTGCCGCCCGGCAGGGCGACAATGCGCAGCGCCCAGCCGGGCACGCCAAGCGTGCCGAGGGCGGCGGCAACCGCGCGGGCGCGGTCGAGCGCGAGGGGCAGGGCGGCGGTCTGGACGGCGGGTGCGTCATCGGACGCCTCGCCGAACCCGGTCACGGCGATCCACCGGTTGCCGCGCTGGGCCGCCAGCGCTTTCAGGCTCGGCTGGGCCGCCGGGGGCAGAATGGCGGAGCCGGCGGGGAAGGCGATGGCAACCGGCGCGCCCGGCGCCGGCGGCGGGGCCGGCGGGGCCGGCGGGGCCACCGGCGGCGGGGTCGGCGCGGTCACCGCCGGCACGTCCACGCCCGCCAGCACC
>JAKAZX010000291.1 GCA_021826485.1 Pseudomonadota bacterium
CAGACCGACCAGCAGCGCCAGCCGCTGCGCCCGCGTCGCCTCCCGCACCATCGGCGGCACGGCGGCGGGTGGGGCGGCAGGCGGCGCGGGCCGCACCGGCTCGCGCAGGGCGGGGCCGCTCATCGCGTGCGCGCCGCCTGCACGACATAGGCGGCGCCGGAGGCGAGCGTGCTGGCGGTGACCAGCCACACCAGCGCCGGCAGCAGCGGCGTGGAGACGCCGATCCCGTGATGCAGCAGCGCCACCGCCACCAGCACGATCTGCAGCACCGTGTTGAGCTTGGAGACCATCAGCGGCCGGATCACCACCGGCATGCCGAGCACGGACAGGCCCAGCACGCCGCCCACGATCACCACGTCGCGGAACACTACCAAAATCGCCAGCCAGTCCGGCAGCACCCGGATGGCGGCGAGCGTCACGTACATGCTGACCAGCAGCGCCTTGTCCGCCACCGGGTCGAGCAGCGCGCCCACCGCGGTCGGGCCGCGCCGCCGCGCCAGCCAGCCGTCGATCGCATCGGAGACGCCGGCGGCGACGAACAGGCAGAACGCCGCAATGGTCTGGCCGCGCAGCACCAGCCATACCGCCGCCGGCACGATGCACAGCCGGGCCAGCGTGATCGCATTGGCGATGTTCACCACCTCCGCAGCGCCGTGCGCGGCGTGGCCGGTCGCCATGCGGCGCGCGTCGTCAGGCATCGGCCGCTCCGGTTGCGCGGGTCGTCCCGCTATGGTTCTGTCGATCATGCCAAGCATGACGTATCGTGCGGCCGGCGTCGATATCGCCGCCGGGGACGCACTGGTGGAACGCATCCGGCCGCTGGCGCGCGCCACCGCGCGGCCGGGCGTGATGGGCGGGATCGGCGGCTTCGGGGCGCTGTTCGACCCGCGCGCCGCCGGGTTCAAGGACCCCGTTCTGGTCGCCGGCACCGACGGCGTGGGCACCAAGCTGCGGCTGGCGATCGAGACCGGGCAGCACGCCACGGTCGGCATCGATCTGGTTGCGATGTGCGTCAACGACCTCGTCGTGCAGGGCGCGGAGCCGCTGTTCTTCCTCGATTATTTCGCCACCGGCCGGCTGGACGCGGCAGCGGCGGCGACGGTGATCGCCGGCATCGCGGATGGCTGCCGGCAGTCCGGCTGCGCGCTGATCGGCGGCGAGACCGCCGAGATGCCGGGCATGTATGCCGCCGGCGACTACGACCTCGCCGGGTTCGCGGTCGGCGCGGCGGAGCGCGGGGCGCTGCTGCCGCGCGCCGTGGCCCCCGGCGATGCGGTGCTGGGGCTGGCCAGTTCGGGGGTGCATTCCAACGGGTTTTCCCTGGTGCGGCGGATCGTGGAGCAGGCCGGTCTCGGCTGGTCGGACGCCGCCCCCTTCGCGCCCGGCCGCCGGTTGGGAGAGGCGCTGCTGGCGCCCACGCGGCTCTACGTGCAGCCGGTGCTGGCGTTGCACCGCGCCGGCCTGCTGCATGCGGCGGCCCACATCACCGGCGGCGGCCTGCCCGGCAACCTGCCGCGGGTGCTGCCGGCGGGCACCGCGGCAATGCTGGACGCGGCAGCCTGGACGCCGCCCGCCTGCTTCGGCTGGCTCGCCCGCGCCGGCGGCGTGGCGGCGGAGGAGATGCTGCGCGTGTTCAACTGCGGCATCGGCATGGCGCTCGTGGTGCCGGACGCCGCCGCGGCCCGGCAGGCGCTGGCGGCGGTGGGCGAGAGCGCGGTCGAGATCGGCCGCATCGTCGCCGCCCAGGGCGAACCGGCCGTCACCATCGACCTGCCGGACGGCTGGCCGGCATGAGGCGCCGGACGGCGGTGCTGCTGTCGGGCCGCGGCTCGAACTTCGCCGCCCTCGCCGCCGCCGCCGCCGATCCGGCCTTCCCGGCGCGGATCGTGCTCGCGCTGTCCAACGTGCCGGACGCGCCGGGGCTGGCGCTGGCGCGCGCGGCCGGGGTGCCGGCGCAGGCGATCGACCATCGCCCGTTCGGCCGCGACCGCGCGGCGCATGAGCGGGCCCTGCGCGCCGTCCTGGCGGCGGCGGAGGTGGAGCTGGTGTGCCTGGCCGGCTACATGCGCCGCCTGACGCCGCTGCTGGTCGGCGCCTTCGCCGGGCGGATGCTCAACGTCCATCCCAGCCTGCTGCCGGCCTTCGCGGGCCTGGACACGCATGCCCGCGCGCTCGCCGCCGGGGTGAAGCTGCATGGCTGCACCGTGCATCTGGTGACGGAAGCGCTGGACGACGGCCCGATTCTCGCCCAGGCGGCGGTGCCGGTGCTGCCCGGCGACAGCGCGGCGGCGCTGGCGGCGCGGGTGCTGGCGCAGGAGCATCGGCTGTACCCCGCGGCACTGGCGCAGCTTGCCGGGGGTTTGGCGGGGGAAGCGCCGGCGGCGGACGCCGCGCTGTGCAACCCCTTGCCGCCGGCCGCTGCCGTCCCGTAAGAACCGCCCAGCATTGCCGGATACAGGGACGCGACGACGATGGCCGATCTTCCCCGCAGCTACTCCGCCGCCCCGCTGACCGAGGATGCCTTCCTCGCCGATCGCCAGCGGTTCTGGGGCGGGTTCACCACGTTCACGCTGATCAGCGTGATCTTCCTGGTGGTCCTGCTGGTTCTGATGGCGATCTTCCTGGTCTGACCGCGCCCGGCGCGGCCACGCGCGCGAGTTCGGCGGCGGCCAGGAAGACGTGATAGGGGGTGCTGCCCGGCAGCGTCGCATGGGTCGGCGTGCCGTCGCGGGCACAGGTCTCCACCCAGCCCGATTCGGCAGGGCGCAGGAAGTCGCGGAACAGATGCGCGACCAGCGCCGCCGGTTGCCCCGCGGGCACCGGCCATCCGTCCTCCTGGCGGGCGATATGCGCCTTGATCGCCTCGCAGACCGGCCAGATGCGCCGCGTGGTGGCCAGCGGCATGCCGGCGCGGTCGATCTGGTCGTGGATGCCGCCGGTTTCGGCGTCGAAGCCGTGGCGGGTCGCCATCGTGAACAGCCCGTCCGCCGCCGCCAGCACCGGCAGGGTGCCGCCCTGGGCGGTGTAGCGGTGCAGCAGCCACACCCATTCGAAATGATGCCCCGGTTCGACGATCTCCCCCTGCTCGGGATGCGGCGTCCAGTCGGCGGTGAAGAACTCCCCGAGCGTGGCGGTCGCCGGGTCATGCAGCCGGTCCAGGAACAGCCGGATCAGATGGTCCGCGGCGTCGCGCCAGCGCGCGTCCCCGGTCGCCGCGTGCAGGGCGAGCAGGCCCTCCAGCAGGTGCATGTGCGGGTTCTGCCGGCGCAGCGCCCGGTCCGGCTGCCAGTGCGCATCGGCGCGGTCCCAGAACCCGCCATTGGGCGCTGCCATGCGGTCCAGCAGCGTGTCGTAGGTCGCGCTGGCGAGCGGGATGGCGTCGGGGGCGGCGAAGGCGCGGTGCAGCCAGGCCAGGGCGAACAGCAGGAAGGCATGGGCATACAGGTCCTTGCTGCGGTCGGCCGGCGTGCCGTCCGCGGCGGCGCGGAAGAACCAGCCGCCCTGCGCCGGGTCGCGATAGGCGCGGCGCAGGAAGTCATAGCCGCGCGCCGCCGCGTCCTGCCCGCTGGCATCGCCGAGCAGCGCGGCGTGGGCGAGCACATAGAGCTGCCGGCACTGCACCATCAGCCGCTTGGTGCCGAGCGGCACCGGAACATGCGCACGGTCGAGCTGCTCGTGGAACCCGCCATGCAGCGGGTCGGCAAACCGGTCCCGGCACAGCGGCAGCAGGGTGTCGAGCGCGAAGCGGGGCAGCGGCGTGAGGCTGGCGTCTTGCATCGGCCTTCCCTTGGCCCGAAGGAGCGGCGGCGGTCAATTTCATTAACACGCCACAGCGGACCGTTGTAGTGTCCGGCGCATCAGTGCCGCATCGATCGGAAGCAGAACACGCCACCATGCCGGACTATATCCTTCATATCGGGCTGCCGAAGACCGGCACGAAATATCTGCAAGGCAATTTCCGCCGGCTGTCGGAAGCGTTGCACGCGCAGGGCATCCTGTATCCGGCAACGTGGTGGACGCATGATGCGCAGGTGAGCCATGACGGCCTCGTCGCCGCCCTGCGTGCGGAGGATGATGCGGCCCTGCGCGCGGCGTTCGGCGGCTTCGATGCCAGCGGCCATCGCCGTGTGCTGCTGTCATGTGAGGGTCTCAGCGACCTGACGCCGGCGCAGATCGCGCGGCTGCGCGCGCTGACCGAGGGACATGCAGTGCGCGTCGTGCTGTATTGCCGCCGCTGGAGCGACTGGCTGCCGTCCGCGTGGCAGCAGACGGTGAAAGAAGGCTCGGCGCTCACGTTTCCCGAATATCTGCTCGCGGTGTTCGCAGCGCCGGAGGAGAATACGGCGGTGAATTTCGCGACGATCGTCGATGCCTACGCTGCGGCATTCGGCGCGGATGCGGTTTCCGTCGTTTCCTACAGCAATCTCGCCGACGAACGCATCGATCTGGTTGCGCATTTCTTCCGCACGGTGCTGGGCTGGCCGGACCCACCGGCCGGGCAGTCCGGGCAGGTGCATGAGTCGCCCGGGATGATCGCGACCGAACTGGTGCGGCTGCTGAACGCGCAGAAGCTTCACGGCGCCGACACCGCGAACCCCGCCGGGCGCAGCCTGGAGCTGCTGCGCGAACGCGCGGACACCGCGGCACTGCTCGACGGCCTGACCGCCGCGATGGGCGGCAGCGTCTGTGAGGTCGTGATCGACGATGCGGCCAGCGTGTTCCGCCCGCTGTTCGACGCGCTGAACGCCTCGATCGGCCCGCGCCTGCTCGGCGGGACGGCGGAGACGCGCATTTTCACGCCGCGTCGCGCCACGATCCGCTTCGTGCGGCAGGAGTACCTCGCCGATCCCGATCTTGCGGCGACGGTACAGCGGGTGCGCGTCGCGGCCGCGCGGCGCGCAGCGCAGGCGCTGCCGGACGGTTTCGACCTTGCTGCGGCAGGGCGGTTTGCCACCGACACGGCGCCGTCGCCGCGTGCCCGTGCGGCCTGGGGCGGATGGGCCGTCGAGTATCTTGCCGGGCATCCCGCCGTCGCGGCAGCACCACCCGGCGGGATCGCGCTGCATCTCGACGCCGCCTTCAACGCTGGCGCGGATGGTCTGCGCCTGCTGCACAGCGGCTGGTACGCGGCGGAGCCGAAATTCGTCTGGTCCTGCGGCCGGCGCAGCATCCTGCATCTTCCGCCGCCCGCGCAGGCGGAAAGCTGCTGGCTGCTGCTGGTGCTGCGCGCTTTCGTGGACGACCGCCGGCTGCCGGCGCAGACCGTGCGCATCCAGGTGAACGGCACGGAGATCGGAACCGTCGAGGTCTCGGCGTATTCCGTGATCGAATGCGAAATCCCGCGCGGCGCGCTGGCGGGGCACGAGCGGATCGAGGTGACGCTCGATCTGCCGGATGCGGCGGTGCCGGCACAGCTCGGCGTGTCGTCGGATGACCGGGAA
>JAKAZX010000292.1 GCA_021826485.1 Pseudomonadota bacterium
GGCGGCGGGATGACGTTGGTCGCATCGAGCCGCCCGCCCAGCCCGACCTCCAGCACCGTCACGTCGGCGGGGACCTGGGCGAACAGCACGAAGGCGGCGGCGGTCATCACCTCGAACACCGTCACGCTGCCGCCCTGGTTCGCCTGCTCCACCTCCTCCAGCGCCGCGGCCAGGGCGGCATCCTCCACCAGCCGGCCGGCGAGGCGGATGCGCTCGTTGAAGCGGACCAGATGGGGGGAGGTGTAGACATGCGCGCGCAGCCCGGCCGCCTCGGCGAAGGCGCGCAGGAAGGCGCAGGTGCTGCCCTTGCCGTTGGTGCCGGCGACATGGATCACCGGTGGCAGCCGCCGTTCCGGATGGTCCAGGGACGCCAGCAGCCGCTCCAGCCGGTGCAGGCTCAGGTCGATCTCGCGCGGGTGCAGCCGGTGCAGCCGCTCCACCAGCGCATCGAACCGCCCGCCCTGCGGGGCATCCGCGACGGCGGCCGTCATCTCACAGCCGGACCAGCGCGGACCCCCAGGTGAGGCCGCCGCCCAGCGCCTCCAGCAGCACGAGCTGGCCGGGACGCAGCAGGCCGCGGGCATGGGCGTCCGCCAGCGCCAGCGGCACCGAGGCGGCGGAGGTGTTGGCGTGCCGCGCGACCGTCAGCACCACCCGCTCCGGCGGCAGGTCCAGCCGCTTGCGGATGGCGTCGATGATGCGCTGGTTGGCCTGGTGCGGCACCAGCCAGTCCACGTCCCTTCGGTCGAGCCCGTTGGCGGCCAGCGCCTCCTCCACCGCCTCGGCCAGCCGTACGACGGCATGGCGGAACACTTCCTTGCCCTGCATGACCAGATGGCCCGACCGCTCCGGCTGGCCGACCGCGCCATCGACGTACAGGATGTCACCGAGCGTGCCGTCGGCGTGCAGGTGGGTGGACAGGATGCCGCGGTCGGCGCCGCTGCCGGTGCCCTGGCCGGCGCGCAGGAACACCGCGCCCGCACCGTCGCCGAACAGCACGCAGGTGTTGCGGTCCTGCCAGTTCAGGATGCGCGAATAGACCTCGCTGCCGATCACCAGCACGCCGCGCGCCTGGCCGCAGCGGATCAGCGAATCCGCCATCGACAGCGCATAGACGAAGCCGCTGCACGCGGCCGACAGGTCGAAGCCGAAGCCGCCCGCGCCCAGCGCCGCCTGCACCCGCAGCGCGGTCGCGGGAAACGCCTCATCCGGCGTCGCGGTGGCGAGCAGGATGGCGTCCACCTCGGCGGCGGTGGTGCCCGCGTCGGCCAGCGCCGCCGCGGCGGCGCGGGTCGCCATGAACGCGCAGGTCTCGTGCGGCTGCGCCAGATGGCGCTGGGCGATCCCGGTGCGCTCGCGGATCCAGGCGTCGGAGGTTTCGATGCTGCGCGCCAGTTCGTCGTTGGTCACGACGGTTTCCGGCAGATAGCCGCCGATGCCGGCCAGCAGCGCGCGCACCCGGCCGGGTGCGGCGGCGGTCGGCCCGGCGTCGGGGACCGCGTCAATTCGCGGCGGCAAGCCGGGGGCCGTGTCCATTGCGAGGTCCATCCGTGGGTCCCACCCCTGGCTGCGGCAGCACGATTCGCGCGAGGCCCTCGCGCATCCGGTCGTTGAAGCGGTGTGTGACCATGTCCATCGCCACGTCAACGGCATGGGCGAAGCCGGCGGCATCGGTTCCGCCGTGCGACTTCACCACCACGCCGTTCAGCCCGAGCATCACCGCGCCGTTGTAGCGCCGGGGGTCCATCCATTCGCGCAGCCGGTCAAGCCCCGGCCGCGCCAGAAGATACGCGATTCGCGCCGACAGGGAGGAGGAAAACACCTGCCTGAGCAGGGTGCGCATCAGCCGGCCGGTACCCTCGAACGTCTTCAGCGCGACATTGCCGGTGAAGCCGTCGGTGACGATGACATCCGTGGTCCCGGCGGCGATGTCGTGCCCCTCGACGAAGCCGTGGAACTGCGGTCCGAGATAGCTGTCGCGCAGCACGTCGGCCGCCTGGCGCACCCGCTCGTCGCCCTTCATCTCCTCCGACCCCACGTTCAGCAGGCCGATGGTGGGCAGCGGCAGGCCGAGCACGACGCGGGCGAACACGTCCCCCATCACCGCGAATTCGACCAGGTTGCGGGCATCGCAGGCGACATTGGCGCCGAGATCGAGCATCACCAGGTCGCCACGTTCGGACGGGCCGATCGCGGCGATGGCCGGGCGGTCGATGCCGGGCAGCGTCTTGACGACGATCTTGGCCAGCGCCAGCAGCGCCCCGGTATTGCCCGCCGTGACCACGCCCGCCGCCTCGCCGCCCGCCACCGCGTCGATGGCGAGCCGCATCGAGGCGCCCCGCAGCCGCACCGCGGCGGCCGCCTTCATGTCGCCCGGAATCGCCTCGGGCGTATGGCGCACGGCGCAGTGGGCGGCGGCCCGCCTGTGCCGCCGCAGCAGGGCGGCCAGCCGGGTTTCGTCGCCGAACAGCAGGAACCGCGCGCCCGGATGGCGTTCCGCGGCGATCGCCAAGCCGGCCACGACAATGTCCGGCGCACCGTCGCCGCCCATTGCGTCCACGGCCAGGGTGAAATGTTCGCTCACCGCCGCGTCCGCGCCGACCCTGCGCCGCGTCAGGTGCGGACGGCGGCTTTCAGGGCCTTGCCGACCGGCACGACCTCGCGCCCGTCATAGTGGCCGCAATGGCTGCACACGTGATGCGGGCGGCGCAGTTCGCCGCAGTTCGGGCATTCCGCGTGCGCCTCGCGCGGCAGCGCCTCATGGCTGCGCCGCATGCCGCGCCGGGAGGGGGATGTTTTCCGCTTGGGGACGGCCATGGGGCTGAACTCCGGGCTGGGTGACGCGCCCGGCCCGGCCGGAGCTGTCACAATCTGGCAATCGTGAGCCGCGCCGCTTAGCAGAGGCGGCGTGCGGCGGCAAGGCAGCCTGTCCGCGAAGCGGCCCGCATCCGGCGATCATTCGCTCCGCGCCAGGCCGATCACGTCGTGCAGCAGGGCATCGGCCGCGCGGCTCGGTGTCCGTTCGCGGTGGCGCAGCGCATAGAAATGGCGTTCCGGCAGGGCGAACGGGACATGGTGCAGCAGCCCCGCCTCCAGGCTGGGCGCGGCCACCGAGGCGGACAGGGCGGTGGCGCCGAGTCCCGCCTCCACCGCCGCGCGCACGGCCTCGTTGGACGGCAGTTCCAGCGCGACCGTCAGCGTCCCCTCCGCATGGCCGAGCGCCGCCATCGCCGCCTCCAGCGCCGAGCGGGTGCCGGAGCCGCTCTCCCGCAGCACCCATTGGCCGGCCGCCAGATCGTCCGCCGTGATGCGGTCGCAGCGCGCCCAGGGATGGTCAGGTGCCACCACCACCACCAGCCGGTCCTGCGCGATCACCCGGCGCAGCAGAGCCGGGTCGTCCAACTCGCCTTCGATGAAGCCGAGCTCGGCCTCCCCCTGCCGCACCGCGGCGGCGACCTGCGCCGTGTTGCCGATCGCCATGCGCACGTCGATGCGCGGATAGGCGCGGCGGAACGCCACCAGATGGCGCGGCAGCCAGTAGCTGCCGATGGTCTGGCTGGCCTGCACCGCGAGCGTGCCGCGGCCGAGGCTGCCCAGCTCGCTCAGCGCCAGTTCCGCCGTCTCGGCGCGCGCCAGCACCGCGCGGGCCTGCGGCAGGAACTCCCGCCCCGCCGCGGTCAGCTCGATGCCGCGCCCGATGCGGTCGAACAGCCTGGTGCCGTGCCGCGCCTCCAGCGCCGCGATGGCCGCCGAGGCGGCGGACTGCGCGAGGTTGAGTGCCTGCGCCGCGCGGGTGACATGCTGGCGCTCGGCGACCGCGACGAACACCCGCAACTGCTCCAGGGTCATCTGCCGGTCCGGCCGGAGTGCTACCGCCGCACCAGTTCGATCGCGGCGCGCGACAGCGGTTCCGCTGCCGCATCCGTGACCAGGGAGGTGCGGCCGAGCGTCATCGCCAGCCCGCGCTCCGCATCGAACAGGATGATATGGATGAAGAACACCATGCCCGGCTGCGCCTCGATCGCCTGGCCGGCATACAGCATCGGCCAGTCCATCCAGTTCGGCGCGTAGGTGGTGCCGAGCGAATAGCCGCAGGCGTTCAGCCGGTGCGCCTTGTGGCCGCGCGCGTCCAGGGTGGCGGCGTGGGCGGCGAACACCTCCCCGAGCGGCCGGCCGGGGCGCAGCGCGGCCTCGCTGGCCAGCAGCGCCTCCGCGCAGGCGGCGTGCATGTCGATGAGGCGCGGATCGGCCTCGCCGATCAGGAAGGTGCGCATCAGGCAGGCGTGGTAGTGGCGATAGGCGCCGGCGAATTCCAGCGTGAGCTGGTCGTCGCCGTCCAGCCGGCGGCGGCCGGAATAGTAGCGGCACATCTGCGCCCCGGCGCCGGAGCCGATGATGTATTCGTTGGCCGGATCGTCGCCGCCGCCGCGGAACACGGCGGCCTGCATCTCGGCCAGGATGTCGCCCTCGAACGCGCCGGGGGCGGCCAGCCGCACCGCCGCCGCCAGGGCATCGTCCGCCAGCGCCGCGGCGCGCCGGACATGGGCGATTTCCGCCGGGCTTTTCACCAGCCGCTGGCGGGAGACGAGGTCGGACGCATCCACCAGCGTCGCGAAGCCGGCCAGCGCCGCCGAGAGCAACTGGCCGTTGCGCGCGGTCAGCCCGTAGGCCTCCCACTCCACGCCCAGCGTGCCGCCGCCGCAGCCGAGTTCCTGGAGCAGCGCCCGCAGCTCCCGCGCCGGCTGGGCGTCCGCCCCGTCGGTCCAGATGCGCACATCCTCCACGATCGAGGTGAAGCGGGCCTGCAATCGGTCCGGCGCGCGGGTCAGCAGCGCCACCCGGCCGTCATCGGTCAGCACCAGGCACTGGAAATAGACGTAGCCGAACGTGTCGTAGCCGGTGAGCCAGTACATGCTCTCCTGGCGGAACATCAGCAGGGCGCGCAGGCCGCGGCGCTGCAGCTCGGCCACCGTCCGGTCCCGCCGCGCGTCGAGTTCGGCGCGCGGGAAGTGGATATGCTCGCCCTGGCGGATGCGGGTCATGCCGGTCTCCTTCCCGCCCAGCATGGCACCGGGCACGGGCCGCGCCAATCCGGCAGGCGGCGCGGCAGACGCGCTAGGGCGCCGCCGCGGTGGTCGCCGCCCGCGTGCGCATGCGCTGCGCATAGACGTTGACGATCAGGGCCAGCAGCAGGATCAGCCCGCGGATCAGGATTTTCAGGAAGCTGTCGATGCGCACGTGATCCAGGCCATTGTTCAGCACGCCCAGCACGAACAGGCCGACGATGGTGTTGCCGATGCCGCCCTGGCCGCCGAACAGGCTGGTGCCGCCGACCACGACCGCGGAGATGCTGTCGAGCAGGAAATCGCCGAACTCGTCCTGCTGGGCGCTGCCGAACCGCGCGACGCCGAGCATC
>JAKAZX010000293.1 GCA_021826485.1 Pseudomonadota bacterium
GCCGAACAGCGCGAGCGCGATGCCGACGCTGCCAAGGATGAAATACTTCCACGCCGCCTCGATCGCCTCATGCGTTCGGTAGATGCCGACCATCACCACGGTGGACAGTGTGGCCACCTCCACCGCCACCCACATCAGGCCGATGTTGTTGGACACCAGCGCCAGGGTCATGCCCAGCATCATCACCTGATAGATGGCGTGATAGAACCGCAGATAGGGCGGCGTCAGGCGCTGCGTCTCCAGCTCGTGGCCGATATAGCTGGCGCTGAAGATGCTGGTGGTGAAGCCGATGAACGCGGACAGCACGATGAACACCACATTCAGGTCGTCCACCAGCAGCAGCGGCCCGGCCGGCGGACGCTCCGTCAGCAGCAGCAGCGCGAAGCCGAAGCTGATGAGGCTGACTGCGACATTGACGCGCGCCGACAGCCGGTAGTCGGCAATCGCGGCCAGCAGCAGCGCACCCAGCAGCGGCGTGGCCAGCAGCCCGAACAGCGCGGTCATCGGCGTTCACCCCGGAACTGGTCGAGCGCGCGGACATCGACCGTGTCGAAGCGCTCGCGGATGCGGAACAGAAAGACGCCGATCACCAGGAAGGCGATGAGCACGGAAAAGGCGATGCTGATCTCCACCACCAGCGGCATTCCCCGTGCTGCCGCGGCCGCCAGGTCGATCCCGTTTTCCAGCGACAGGAAAGCCGCGACCTGGCTGACCGCATTGCGCCGCGTGACCATCATCAGCAGCCCGAGCAGCACGACGGACAATGCGAGCGCGATATCCTCCCGCGTCACCGGATCGACATGCGCGGTGACCGGCAGCATGACCTCCAGCGACAGCGCGACGAGGCCGATGCCGGCCAGCATGGTCGGTCCGATCCCGCTGATGACCTCGATCTCCCGATGAATGCCGAGTCGGCGGATGATGCGGCGCAGCGCCATCGGGATCGCCACCGCCTTGAAGCCGAGCGTGATCGCCGCCGTCACATACAGCTCCGGCACGCCCTGCACATGCGCCTGCCAGGCAACCGCGGCGGCGAGCACGCCGGCGTGCAGTGCCAGCATGTCGAGCACCGCCGGCAGGCGTACTTGATAGAGCATCAGGAAGCTCACCAGCACCAGCAGTCCGGCGAGCGCATTGGCGATGTCGAAGGTGAGCGTGCTCATCACATATCCGGCGCGACATACAGCAGCAGCGTGGCCAGCAGGCCCAGCATCAACGCCGCACCCAGCAGCCCCGGCAGCCGGAACACCCGCATCTTGGCAATCGCGGTCTCGAACGTCGCCAGCGCCACGCCGGCGGCGGCAAGCTTGCCGGCATAGCTCGTCAGCCCTAGCAGATAGCCGCCGATGCCGTCCGCGCCGCGCACCATGCCGAACGGCAGGAAAATGCAGGCGATCACGGACAGGCTGAGCAGCAGTTTCAGCGCCGCGGCCAACTCGATCATGGCGAGGTGCCGGGCCGAGTATTCCAGCACCATCGCCTCGTGCACCATCGTCAGTTCCAGGTGGGTTGCCGGGTTGTCCACCGGGATGCGCGCGTTTTCCGCCAGCGCCACGATAAGGAACGCGAACAGCGCGAGCGCCAGCGAAACGTGCAGGCCGGCGGCCGGCGACAACATGAAGGCGGCGATGGTCGAAAGCTGTGTCGATCCGGCGATCAGCGCCAGCGTGATGACGATCATCAGCATCGCCGGCTCCGCCATCGAGGCGATCATCACCTCCCGGCTCGCGCCGATGCCGCCGAAGCTGGTGCCGATGTCCATGCCCGCCAGCGCCAGCAGGAATCGCGCCGCACCCAGCAGCGCGGTGATCGCGATCAGGTCGCCGGTCCAGGAAAACAGCAGCCCGGTCGCGAAGGTCGGCACCAGCGCGGCGCCGACCCAGGTGAGGGCAAAGATCAGATAGGGCGCGGTGCGGAACAGCCACGACGCGTTGTCCGCGATGACCGCCTCCTTGCCCAGCAGGCGGACGAGGTCGCGATACGGTTGCAGCAGCGGCGGGCCACGACGGCGCTGCAACCGCGCCTTCACCTTGCGGACCCACCCGGTCAGCAGCGGCGCCGCCAGCAGCACCAGCGCCATCTGTGCAGCCTGGACCAGCAGCGGCGCGATCACTGCCACAGCGCAATCGCCAGCAGCAGCGCGACCAGCGCGATGAACACGAACGCAAGATAGCGGCGGATGGTCAGAAATTGCAGCCGGTTCATCACGTCGGCCAGCCGCAGCACAAGGCTGCCGACCGGTGCGTACAGGATCTCCCACAGCGGATCGGGCAGGTGCTTTTCGATGCGCGCTGGCGCGACGCTGCCCGGCGGCGGCAGCTCCACCGTCTCGCGCGCCCCGAAGAGCGGTGCGGCGAACACCCGGCGCAGCGGCTGCGCGAAGCTGTCGCCGCCATATTGCGCCGCCGCCGGCAGGTCCGGAAAGCCGCAGTCCCAGGCCGGCGCGCGCCGCAGGTCGTGCGAGGCGAAACGGTGCACCGCGCGCACGGTCAGCCACGTTGCGGCGGCGATGAAGGCGAAGATCAGCAGCCCGTTATAGGAACTGCGCGCCGCCGCGACCGGAATCAGCGTCAGCCAGGGCTGCGCGAGCTGCGTCGGCATCCGCGCGCCGAGCAGCGCATTCGTGACCGGCGCGATCAGGTCGATCAGCGCCCCCGGCAGCACGCCCGCGAGCAGACAGAGCATGGCGAGGCCCAGCATGGCCGATTGCGCCAGACGGCCCGGGTCGGCCGCTGTCGCGGTCGCGGCGCTGCGCGCGCGGCCCAGGAAGCTGACCCCGAACAGCTTGACGAAGCAGGCACCGGCCAGCGCCGCGGCGAGCGCGAGCAGCGCCCCGTCGGTCGGGATCATGACCTTCAGCCCCCATTGCGGCAGATCGGGACGGAGCATGATCGCCTGCAGGGTGAGCCATTCGGACACGAAGCCGTTCAGCGGCGGCAGCGCTGCGATGGCCGCGCAGCCGACCAGCACGGCAAATCCGGTGCGCGGCATCCGGTGCAGCAGCCCGCCCAGCCCGTCCATCTCGCGCAGCCCGGTCGCGTGCAGCACGGTGCCAGCGCCGAAGAACAGCAGGCTTTTCATCATCGCGTGGTTGAACACGTGCAGCAGCGCGGCAGTCAGCGCCAGCGCCGCGCCGGCCGCATAGCCGGCCGAACGGAACGCCATCGCAAGGCCCAGGCCGATGCAGATGATGCCGATGTTCTCGACTGTGCTGTACGCCAGCAGCCGCTTCAGATCGCCCTGCATCAGCGCGTACAAAATGCCCAGCACCGCGGTCGCGCCGCCGAGCGCGAGCAGCACCACCGCACTCCACCACGGCGTCGCGCCCAGCAGGTCAAACCCGATGCGGATGAAGGCGTACAGAGCAACCTTGGTCATCACCCCGCTCATCAGCGCGGAGACGTGGCTGGGCGCGGCGGGATGCGCGAGCGGCAGCCAGGCGTGCAGCGGCACGATGCCCGCCTTGGCGCCGGCGCCGAACAGCGCCAGCATCAGCGCGATGCCGGCCGCCGCGCCGGCCGGCGGCGCCGCGCGCATGGCGGCAAACGTGTAGTGTCCCCCGGTTCCGGCGAGCAGCCCGAACGCGAACAGCAGGGCGAGTGCGGACAGGCCCGCCATCAGCAGATAGACCAGGCCGGCGCGCAGATTTCCGCTCTCCCGGTGGTGCGCGATCACCAGCGCCCAGGAGGCGAGCGACATCAACTCCCACGCGAACAGGAATGTCAGCGCGTCGTCGGCCAGCACCACCAGGTCGAGGCCGGCGAGAAACGCCGGGTAGAACGGCAGCACCCGCTCAGGCGCCGTTTCATGCCTCGCATCGTCCAGCGCGAACAGGCTCGCCGCCGCCGCCCCCAGATTGACCACCAGCAGGAAGAACGCCGCCAGCGCATCCAGCCGCAGATGCACGCCGATCCATGGCAGGCCGAGCGGCAGCACCACCGCGCCCGGCGCGGCCAGCAGCGCCCCCAGGGCTGCCAGCACGGCGGCGCCGAGGCTCATGCCATAGACGATCCCCCACCCGTCCGGCCGGCGCGCCCGCAGCGCCCCGGCGACGGCGGCGGCCAGCTTGGCCAGCAGGGCAAGCAGCAGCAGGCTCATGCGCCCCGCCCCGTCAGGCGGACGCCGCGGCCGCCGCCCTGGCTCGCCGCCCCCTCCCCGATCAGTTCGATCCCGGCGTCGTGCAGGGCGGCGATCAGCTTGGTCAGGCTTTCGATATTCCCGCGAATCACCGCGCCGCTGGCTTCCATGCGCTGGATGGTCGGCAGCGACAGCCCGGACAGTTCGGCCAGTTGCCGCTGGTCGATCTGCAACAGGGCCCGTGCCGCCCGCATCTGACCGGCCGATATCATGTTTAGTATATCATTATCCAGTGTTGGACTGGCAGTTTATACGCTCTGAACAGGCATTCTGCAAGTCCATACGGCAGCGTCGCCGGCGACGGAAGATTGGCACTTGCCAATGTGCACGCCACCGCCAGCCAACCGCCCGGCAGGCAGGCTGGCGCGCCGATTTCGCAGGGAATCCCCATGCCGCCACCCGAACCGGCCCCTGTCCGGCCGGACCCGCGCAACAAGGTGCCCGCCGTCACGGCGGCGTTCTGGGCCATCAAGATCTGCGCCACGACCGTCGGGGAAACCGCCGCGGACCTGCTGTCCACCCGCCTCGGCCTCGGCGCGGCCGGCACCGGGGCGGTCATGGCCGGGCTGCTGGCCCTGCTGCTGGCCGCCCAGATGCGAGCGTGGCGCTATGTGCCGTGGCTCTACTGGGCAACCGTCGTGCTGGTCAGCATCGCCGGCACGCTGCTGACGGATTTCCTCACCGACGGGCTCAGCGTCAGCCTCGCCTACACCACCGCGGGGTTCACCCTCACCCTCGCCGGCATCTTCATCCTCTGGCACCGCAGCGAGCGGACGCTGTCCATCCACACCATCGTCACCACCCGGCGGGAGGCGTTCTACTGGGCGGCCATCCTGGCCACCTTCGCGCTCGGCACCGCCACGGGGGACCTGATGGCGGAGCGGCTGCAACTCGGCTACGCCCTGTCGGCCGTGGTGTTCCTGGTCCTGCTCGCCGGCACTGGGGTCGCCTGGTTCACCTTCGCCGCCAACCCGGTCGCGACGTTCTGGATCGCCTATGTGCTGACCCGGCCGTTCGGTGCCGCCTGCGGCGACTGGCTGGCGCAGCCGGCGGATGCCGGCGGCCTCGCCCTCGGCCCGGTCACCACGAGCGCCGGGCTGCTCGGGATGATCGTGCTGCTGGTGTCGCTGGCCACTGCCGCCCGGCTGCGGCGTGCCGGCAACATTGGGCAGGCGTATGCCGCCGTCCCGGCCGGCCCAACCGCGTCCCCGGCAGCATCCGGCCCGGCGGCCGGCACGGTGCCGCCGCCGAACCGACGCAAGGA
>JAKAZX010000294.1 GCA_021826485.1 Pseudomonadota bacterium
CGGCGCGGGGGCGAGCAGCCGCCACGCGATGAGGCCGGCCGCCAGCAGCAGCAGCCCGGGCAGCAGCCAGCGCCGCAGCCGCCGGCGCGGCCGCACCGCGGTCTTTCCGCCGGGGGCCGGCGGGGGGCGGAGGGAAACCTGATCGTCCATGCCGTCGTTATACCGGGGAAACGCGGGATGCGCCGCCCTGTCAGATGGGGCGCTGCAATCCGCGCGCCAGCCGCCCGCCGTGCTGCGCCGCGGCATTGGCGCGGCCCGGCTGTCCGAAGCGGCGACAGCACCGTCCGGCGGCGCGACAGAAGGGGCGACAGAAGGGGCGGCGGATGGTCAGAACAGCAGCCGCGCGACGCTCCAGACGATCAGCCACAGCACCGCCGACAGCACCGCGATGGTCAGCAGCGCGGCCCCAACCGGCAGGCGCGGGGAGGCCGGCGCGCGGTCGCGGGCCCGGTCCCGGGTCAGGTCCTGCTGGTCGGCTGGGTGCCAGACAGGCTGCGGCAAGAGCAACACCTCCGAAACGAACAAGCACCGGTCATCGCATGACCGCTGCCTGCTTCAAAGCAGAGCTGTCGCCAAATTTCCCCGAACACGACGAAATGAGTAGCGAGGGCGAATCTTACCGAATTGCTACTCGAATGTAAGTTACGCCAGCAGCGCGGCCAGCCCTTGCTCCAGCGTCGTTGCCGCCGATACCCCCAGCAGTTCGCGGGCGCGCGCGGGATCGCCGAGGGAGCGGGCGATGTCCCCCGGCCGCGCCGGGCCGTGGGCGATCTGCGGCGTGCGGCCGAGCAGCCGGGCCAGCGTCCCCGCCAGATCCCGCACGCTGGTCGCCCGCCCGGTGCAGACATTCAGCACCGCCGCCCCCGGCGCCCGGCCGAGCCGCGCCATCGCCGCCAGCAGGTGCGCCACCACATCGGCGACGAACACGAAATCCCGCGTCTGGCCGCCGTCGCCGTGCAGCGTGATCCCTTCCCCCCGCGCCAGACGGGCGGCGAAGATCGACACGACGCCGCTGTAGGGGGAGGACGGGTCCTGCCGCGGCCCATAGACGTTGAAGAAGCGCAGGCCCAGCGTCGGCACGCCATGCACGCCCCAGGCGACGCGGCCGTGCAGCTCGCTGCCCAGCTTGTCGGCGCCATAGGCGGTGCGCGGCGCGCAGACGGCATCCTCCCGCGCCACCGCGTCACCCAGATCGCCATAGACCGCGGCGGACGAGGCATAGACCACCGGGATGCGCCCGGCATCCCGCGCCGCCTCGAACACCGCGATGCTGCCCGACTGGTTGGTATGGTGCGTGCCGCGCCAGTCGGCATTGCCGCGCGCGACCGAGGCGATGGCCGCCAGGTGGAAGCAGCCGGCGACCCCGGCCATCGCCTGCGCCAGCACCGCCGGATCGGCCACGTCGCCCACCAGCACCCGGCAGCGCGGATCGAGGTTGGCGCGCCGGCCGGTCGAGAAATCGTCCAGCACGCGCACGTCATGCCCGTCCGCCAGCAGCGCGTCGGCGAGGTGCGAGCCGATGAAGCCGGCCCCGCCGGTGATGAGATAGGTCGGCATGGCGCGGCTATGCGGCGGGCAGCCGCGCCAGCAGGCGCTGGGCGAGATCGGCGGGGTCGAGCAGGGTCATGCAGTTCTCGGTCTTGGTGCAGTCGCCATAGCAGCACAGGCAGTCCAGCGCCCGCGTGAACACCTTGTCGATCAGCCCGCCGAAATCTTCAATCTCGGCGTGGCTGGTGGGGCCGAACACGGCGACGGCGGGCAGGCCGATCGCGGTCGCGACATGCAGCGCCAGCGTGTCGCCGCACAGCAGCGCATCGGCCTGCGCCAGCATGGCGACGAAGGCGCCCACCCCCTCCGGCGTCAGCGCCAGTGCCACCCGGGCGGGGTCGCATTGCGCGCGCACCGCCTCGGCCTTGGCCTGTTCGCCGGCGCCGCCGACCAGCAGCACGGCGGCGTCCGAGTGTGCGCAGACCGCCTGGATGCAGCGTGCGATCGGGACGCTGTCCAGCATCTTCTTCGGCCAGCGGGTGCCCGCGCCCAGGTTGATCGCGACCAGCCGCCGCGGCCGGACGCCGAACAGATGGGCGACGCGCGCGGCGGCGGCGGCGTGGAGTGCCGGGGGCAGCCGCAGCGCGGGCCGCGGCGGCGGGCCGGCGGCGCCCAGGATCGCCAGCATCCGCGCCTGGTAGGTCGCCGTGTTGGCGCGCTTCAGCCGGTCGAACGCCGCCATCTCCAGCCAGGCGCGGGCGGCATCGTTGCTCGGCGTCACCACCCCGCGCACGGCATGGAAGCCGACCGGCGGGCGGGTGCCGGCGGCCAGGGTGGCCAGTGCCGCGCTCTCGGCATCGTTGGACAGCGAATAGACCTGCGTCCAGCCGCCGGTGGCGATGCGCGCCAGGCCCTCCGGCGCCAGCGGGATCACCTCGTCCACAAGCGCCATCATGCCGACCAGCTCCGCCGCCTCCGGCCGGGTCGCCCAGGCGATGAACGGCCGGCGGTGCCGCGCCGCGACCGCCGGCAGCAGGCTGGCGGTGCGCAGCACGTCGCCGATCGCATCCAGCTTGATGAACAGCACCCGATCCTCGAACGGCGCGACATGCGTGCAGGCGGGGCATTCCGACCCGTCCAGCTTGTTGAAATCGCACGGGCGCGCGGCGCGGTGGTGGCGGCAGTCGAAACGGATCATGGCACGGCCTTATCCGAGTGCCGGCGGCGGGGGAAGCGCGACGCGAGCCTGCCCGCGGCGTGCCGGGCGATCGCCAGCGCCCCGGCGGCCTGCCAGAGCGGGCAGAGTTCCACGCCGATGCGCTGGGCGCGCGTGCCGGTCCAGCCGGCCTTGTAGCCGTCATCGCCGCGGCCGAAATCCAGCATGGTCACCCGCTCCGCGTCCAGCAGGTGGCGGATGGTCAGCGCCGTCAGCACGGTGCCGGGGGAGGCATCGCGCGCCGCCTCGTCATGCGCCAGCTTGTGGACCCGGGCGATGCCGTCCGCGACCGTCCAGATCTGGACGGCAAGCGGCGTCGCGCCCCGGTGCAGCAGCGCCAGCCGCAAGGCGCCCGCCGCCGCGGCGGCGCGCATCAGGGCGGCGGGGAAGGCCGGATAGGGTTCCGGCTCCTTCCAGCTTCGCGCATAGACCGCCTCATAGGCGGCGATGGCGGCATCCAGCCGGGCGGCATCGCGGACCATCTCGAACCCCAGCGCGGGGTCGCGCGCGGCGCGGGCCAGGCGGCGGCGGACGGTGTTGCGCAGTTCGCCGGGCCGGGACGCCAGATAGGCTTCCCAGCCCATCCCGGCGACGCGGACATGCCAGTTGCCGAAATGGGCGAAGCGCAGCGGCACCATGCCGCCGCGGCCAAAGCCGGCGAGCAGCGGCGGCAGGCCCGGCCAGTCGGCCTCCAGCGCATCCAGCCGCAGCGTCCCGGCGGCACGGCAGAACCGCGCGAAGCCGCGGCCGGCGCGGCGCAGCTCCGCCGCCGTGGCGTCCGGCGCGGCGAGCGGGCGGAACCGGGTCGTGTAGGGGGTGGTCAGCCCCGCCAGCCGACCGTCCCCGAAGCGGAGCAGCGGCAGCGCCACGCGCGCCCCGCCCGCCGGCGTGCCGGCGCACAGGAACAGCGGCGCCGCCCCCGCCGGCAGCGCGGCGGCGGCGACGGCGGCGAACCAGGGGGCGCCCAGCTCGAACTCCGCCTCGGCCAGCGGCGGCGGCTCGGCCGATGCGGTGACGCGCATCAGCCGACGGCCCGCCGCAGTTCGTACCAGGCGAGGCCGATCCATTCGTGCAGCGCGAAATAGCTGTTCCGCCAGCCGGCGACGCGCGGCACCAGCAGGCCGATGTGGAAGGTGATCGCCCGGTCCGGCGGCAGCGGCGCCGGGATGGCCGCAAGCCCGGTGCCGGCAAACGCCAGCAGCGCCCGGCGCATGTGCCAGGAATGGGTGACGACGTAGACCGTGCGGATGCCGGCCGGTAGCAGCATCGCGGCGGTGAAGCGCGCATTCTCCCACGTGTCGCGCGACGCCGGCTCGACCCAGCGCGGGGGGATTGCGAAGTCGGCGGCAAGGCTCGCCGCCATCAGGGTCGCAACCGGCGGCCCCTCCGGATCCACGAGGCCGCCGGTGACCAGGATCGGCAGATGCGTCGCCCGCGCCAGCGCCGCCCCGGCCTGCAACCGCTCCAGCGACAGCGGGCCGGCCACGTCGATCGCCGCCCCGTCCACCCGCCGCACATCGCCGCCGAGAATGACGACCGCCTGCGGCGCCGGGCCGGGCGGCGGCGGCGGCCAGGATTCCAGCCCCCTCAGCAGCAGCGCCGAGACCAGCGGCAGCGCCAGCAGCAGCAGCAGCACGAGCGACCAGCCGGCGAGGCGGCGGCGGCCGAGCAGCACCGCGACCAGCGCGAGCGCAGCCAGATTGACCGGGGGCACCAGGACGACGGCGGCGACGGCGCTGAGCACCCCCACCTCATGCCGCAACCGCGCGCCGAAGCCCAGCATCACCATTGCAACCGGCGGGGATTCCCGGGCAGTGCTGCCGCGTGACCGCACCCGCCCACGCCCGCATCCGCCTCGCGCCGATCCGCGACCCCGCCGCCCTGGAGGCGGAATGGCGGGCGCTGGAGGCGATCGCCGATGCGTCCTTCTTCCAGAGCTGGACCTGGGTCGGCTGCCTGGCCGCGGAGCGCTTCCCCGACCCCTGGCTGCTGCGGGCGGAGGGGGCGGACGGCACCACGCTCGGCCTCGCGCTGCTGAACCGCCGCGGCGGCCGGCTGTGGCTGAATGAAAGTGGCGATCCGGCGCTGGACGCCGCCTATGTCGAGCATAACGGCGTGCTGCTGGCCCGCACGGCCACCGGGCTGCTGGCCGACTGCCTCGGCGCGCTGCTCGGCGGCAGCCGGCGGCCGCTGGTGCTGTCGGGCGTCGCCCCGGCAATGGCCGATGCCGTCCGGGCGGCCGGCGGGATCGTGCGGGTGCGGCGCGAGAGCCTGGCCCCCTTCGCCGACCTCGCCGCCGCCGGCGGCACGGCGGCGGGGTATCTCGCCACGCTCTCGGCCAATACCCGCCAGCAGCTTCGCCGCTCCGACCGCAGCTTCGCCCCGGTCACGGTCCGGGCGGCGGGGACGGTTGCGGAGGCGTGGGCCTTCCTGGACGCGCTGGCGGCGCTGCATCAGGCGACGTGGACCGCGCGCGGCCGGCCCGGCGCCTTCGCCGAGCCGCAGTTCCGCCGCTTCCATCGCGCCCTGCTGGCCCGCGCCGTGCCGCGCGGGGAAGCGATGCTGCTGCACGTGCAGGGCGCCGCCGGCACGATCGGCTATCTGTACAATTTCCGCTGGCGCGGCCGGATGCTCGCCTACCAGTCGGGGTTCGACTACGCGGCTTCGGGCCGGCACGGCAAGCCGGGGC
>JAKAZX010000009.1 GCA_021826485.1 Pseudomonadota bacterium
GTACCGGCTGGTGCGCGACGGGGTGGTGCAGGAAGGCTGGAAATACCTCTCCGCGATGGAGGAGGAGAAGCTGGTGGTGGCGCAGGCCGATGCGCCGACCGACGGCGCCGGCCGCTTCACCGACGAACTGGTGTCCGTCCGCAAGCAGAGCGACTTCCGGCTGGTGAAGCCCGAGGAGGTGACGGCGGTGGACGTGTCGCCGAAGCAGCTCGTCTCGGTCGCGGCGGCGCTGATCCCGTTCCTGGAGAACGATGACGCCAACCGCGCGCTGATGGGCAGCAACATGCAGCGCCAGGCGGTGCCGCTGATCCAGGCCGATGCGCCGCTGGTCGGCACCGGCATGGAGGCGGCGGTGGCGCGCGATTCGGGTGCCACCATCGTGGCGCGCCGCGCCGGCATGGTGGACCAGATCGATGGCGCCCGCATCGTCGTGCGCGCGACCGCCGAGGACGGCACCACCCGCGGCGTCGACATCTACCGCCTGCGCAAGTTCATGCGCAGCAACCAGAGCACCTGCATCAACCAGCGCCCGCTGGTGCGCGTCGGCGACCGGGTGGCCGAAGGCGAGATCATCGCCGACGGCCCGTCCACCGAACTCGGCGAGCTGGCGCTGGGGCGCAACGTGCTGTGCGCGTTCATTCCCTGGAACGGCTACAACTTCGAGGACTCCATCCTGATCTCCGAGCGCATCGCGCGCGACGACGTGTTCACCTCCATCCACATCGAGGAATTCGAGGTGATGGCGCGCGACACCAAGCTGGGCCAGGAGGAGATCACGCGCGACATCCCGAATGTCGGCGAGGAGGCGCTGAAGAACCTGGACGAGGCGGGCATCGTCTATGTCGGGGCGGAGGTCAATCCGGGCGACATCCTGGTCGGCAAGGTGACGCCGAAGGGCGAAAGCCCGATGACGCCGGAAGAAAAGCTGCTGCGCGCCATCTTCGGCGAGAAGGCGTCCGACGTGCGCGACACCTCGCTGAAGCTGCCGCCGGGGGTGACCGGCACCATCGTCGATGTGCGGGTGTTCAGCCGCCGCGGCGTGGACAAGGACGAGCGCGCGATGGCGATCGAGCGTGCCGAGATCGAGCGGCTGGCCAAGGACCGCGACGACGAGAAGGCGATCCAGGAGCGCAGCTTCCTCAACCGGCTGCGCGAGAAGCTGCTGGGCTGCAAGGCGGCCGGCGGGTTCAAGGGCATCAAGGCCGGCACGCCGCTGACCGAGGAGGTGCTGGCCGAGCATCCGCGCAACGCCTGGCGCCATATCGGCGTGCAGGACGATGCGGTGATGGCCGAGATCGAGACGCTGAAGCGCGAGTTCGACGCCGCCGTGCAGCGGCTGCAGGCGCGCTTCGACGGCAAGGTCGAGAAGCTGCAGCGCGGCGACGAGCTGCCGCCCGGCGTGATGAAGATGGTCAAGGTGTTCGTCGCGGTGAAGCGCAAGCTGCAGCCGGGCGACAAGATGGCCGGTCGGCACGGCAACAAGGGCGTGGTGTCGCGCGTGGTTCCGATCGAGGACATGCCGTTCCTGGACGACGGCACGCCGGTCGATCTGGTGCTGAACCCGCTCGGCGTGCCGAGCCGGATGAATGTCGGGCAGATCCTGGAGACGCATCTGGGCTGGGCCTGCGCGACGCTGGGCCGGCAGATCGGCGAACTGGTCGAGGAGTACCGCCGCACCGGTGCGGCGCGCCAGGAACTGCTGGACCGGCTGCGCGAAGTGTACGGCGACGCGGTGTTCGCCAGCGAGATCGCCAACCTGCCGGATGCGCAGCTTGTCGAACTGGCGGAGAACCTGCGCAAGGGCGTGCCGATCGCGACCCCGGTGTTCGACGGCGCGCGCATGGGCGACATCGAGGCGATGCTGGAGCGTGCCGGGCTGGACACCTCCGGCCAGGTGGTGCTGGTGGACGGACGCACCGGCGAGCCGTTCGAGCGGCGGGTGACGGTCGGCTACATCTACATGCTCAAGCTGCATCACCTGGTGGACGACAAGATCCACGCCCGCTCGATCGGCCCGTACAGCCTGGTGACCCAGCAGCCGCTGGGCGGCAAGGCGCAGTTCGGCGGCCAGCGCTTCGGCGAGATGGAGGTGTGGGCGCTGGAGGCGTACGGCGCCGCCTACACGTTGCAGGAGATGCTGACGGTGAAGTCCGACGACGTGTCCGGCCGCACCAAGGTCTACGAGGCGATCGTGCGCGAGCAGGATTCGTTCGAGGCCGGCATTCCGGAAAGCTTCAACGTGCTGGTCAAGGAGCTGAAGGCGCTCGGCCTGAACGTCGATCTGGATATGCGGCCGGTCTGAGCGGCGAGGATGCGAACGAGGCGGCCGGCATGCGTGCCGGCCGCCGCCATCTCCCTTTGAGGGCGAGTTCATGAACGAACTGATGAAGATTCTGGGCCAGACGGGTCAGACCATGACCTTCGACCAGATCAAGATCCAGATTGCCTCCCCGGAGCAGATCCGGAGCTGGTCGTACGGCGAGATCAAGAAGCCGGAGACGATCAACTACCGCACCTTCAAGCCGGAGCGCGACGGCCTGTTCTGCGCGCGCATCTTCGGCCCGATCAAGGACTACGAGTGCCTGTGCGGCAAGTACAAGCGCATGAAGTTCCGCGGCATCATCTGCGAAAAGTGCGGCGTCGAGGTGACGCTGGCGAAGGTGCGGCGCGAGCGCATGGGCCATATCGAGCTGGCCAGCCCGGTCGCGCATATCTGGTTCCTCAAGTCGCTGCCGAGCCGGATCGGCCTGATGGTCGACCTGTCGCTCAAGGAGCTTGAGAAGATCCTGTATTTCGAAAGCTACGTGGTGCTGGAGCCGGGGCTGACCGACCTCAAGCTGCACCAGTTGCTGACCGAGGAGCAGTTGGTCGCCAAGCAGGACGAGTTCGGCGAGGACGCGTTCCGCGCCGGCATCGGCGCCGAGGCGATCAAGACCGTGCTGCTCGGCATCGACACCGATGCGGAGAAGGTCAAGCTGCGCGGCGAGCTGAAGGAGACCACCAGCGAGGCCAAGCGCAAGAAGCTGGTGAAGCGGCTGAAGCTGATCGAGGCGTTTGCCGATTCGGGCGCCAAGCCGGAATGGATGATCATGGACGTGGTGCCGGTGATCCCGCCGGAGCTGCGCCCGCTGGTGCCTCTGGACGGCGGCCGGTTCGCCACCAGCGACCTGAACGACCTGTATCGCCGCGTCATCAACCGCAACAACCGGCTGAAGCGACTGATCGAACTGCGCGCGCCGGACATCATCGTGCGCAACGAGAAGCGCATGCTGCAGGAAAGCGTCGATGCGCTGTTCGACAACGGCCGGCGCGGCCGCGCCATCACCGGGGCCAACAAGCGCCCGCTGAAGTCGCTGTCCGACATGCTGAAGGGCAAGCAGGGCCGATTCCGCCAGAACCTGCTGGGCAAGCGCGTCGACTATTCCGGCCGCTCGGTGATCGTGGTGGGGCCGGAACTGAAGCTGCACCAGTGCGGCCTGCCGAAGAAGATGGCGCTGGAGCTGTTCAAGCCGTTCATCTACTCCAAGCTGGAGAAATACGGCCACGCCACCACCATCAAGGCCGCCAAGCGGATGGTCGAGAAGGAGCGTCCCGAGGTGTGGGACATCCTGGAGGAGGTGATCCGCGAGCATCCGGTGATGCTGAACCGCGCGCCGACGCTGCACCGGCTGGGCATCCAGGCGTTCGAGCCGGTGCTGATCGAAGGCAAGGCGATTCAGCTCCACCCGCTGGTCTGCACCGCCTTCAACGCCGATTTTGACGGCGACCAGATGGCGGTGCATGTGCCGCTGAGCCTGGAGGCGCAGCTCGAAGCGCGGGTACTGATGATGTCCACCAACAACATCCTCAGCCCGGCCAACGGCAAGCCGATCATCGTGCCGAGCCAGGACATCGTGCTCGGCATCTATTATCTGTCGCTGGAGACGCCGGAATACCGCGAAACGCCGGACGACCGCGCGCCGGCGTTCGGCACGCTCGGCGAGATCGAGCACGCCTTGCAGGCGGGCGCGCTGAAGCTGCACGACAAGGTGCGCGTCCGCTTCCCGACGCTGGATGCGGACGGCCGGCCGGTGGTGCAGCGCGTGGTGACCACGCCCGGGCGCATGCTGATCGCGCAGGTGCTGCCGAAGCACCCGAACGTGCCGTTCAGCCTGGTCAACCGGCAGCTCACCAAGAAGAACGTCTCCGACGTGATCGACGCGGTGTACCGCCATTGCGGGCAGAAGGAGTGC
Source organism: Pseudomonadota bacterium (assembly GCA_021826485.1). Classification (GTDB taxonomy): domain Bacteria; phylum Pseudomonadota; class Alphaproteobacteria; order Acetobacterales; family Acetobacteraceae; genus JAFKFJ01. The sequence continues at coordinate 4,233 of JAKAZX010000009.1, forward strand.
GTGATCTTCGCCGACCGGCTGATGGGACTTGGCTTCGGCCAGGCCTGCAAGGCCGGCATCAGCTTCGGCAAGGACGACCTGATCATCCCCGACGAGAAGTGGCCGCTGATCCACCGCACCCAGGCGGAGGTGAAGGAGTTCGAGCAGCAATACCAGGACGGCCTGATCACCGCCGGCGAGCGCTACAACAAGGTGGTGGACGCTTGGTCGCGCTGCACCGACGAAGTCGCCGGCGCGATGATGCGCGAAATCTCCCGCCAGGAACCGGGGCGGGCGACCAACGCGGTGTGGATGATGAGCAATTCCGGCGCCCGCGGGTCGCCGGCGCAGATGCGCCAGCTTGCCGGCATGCGCGGGCTGATGGCCAAGCCGTCCGGCGAGATCATCGAGCAGCCGATCATCGCCAACTTCAAGGAAGGGCTGACGGTGCTGGAGTATTTCAACTCCACGCACGGCGCCCGCAAGGGGCTGGCCGACACCGCGCTGAAGACCGCCAATTCCGGCTATCTGACGCGCCGGCTGGTCGACGTGGCGCAGGACTGCATCATCGTCGAGGAGGATTGCGGCACCCAGCGCGGGCTGACGGTGCGCGCAGTGATGGATGGCGGCGAAGTGGTCTCCAGCCTCGGCGAGCGCATCCTCGGCCGCACCACGGCGGAGGATGTGACCGACCCGGTCTCGGCCGAAGTGATCGTCGCCGCCAACACGCTGATCGAGGAGCCGGAGGCCGAGCGCATCGAGAAGGCCGGCGTGGAGGCGGTGAAGATCCGCTCCGTTCTGACCTGCGAGGCGAGCGTCGGCGTGTGCGGCCATTGCTACGGCCGCGACCTCGCGCGCGGAACGCCGGTGAACGCCGGCGAGGCGGTCGGCGTGATCGCCGCGCAGTCGATCGGCGAGCCGGGTACGCAGCTCACCATGCGCACCTTCCACATCGGCGGCGCGGCGCAGCGCGGCGCCGAGCAGAGCAGCGTGGAGGCCAGCCACGACGGCAGCGTCGTCGTGCGCAACCGCAACGTGGTGCTGAACAGCCAGAACGTCCCGGTGGTGATGAGCCGCAACTGCGAACTCGTGCTGTCCGACGAGAAGGGGCGCGAGCGCGCGCGCTTCCGCGTGCCGTACGGCGCCCGCCTGCTGGCCGACGAGGGGGCAAATGTCACGCGCGGCCAGAAGCTGGCGGAGTGGGACCCGTACACCCTGCCGATCATCACCGAGCGCGCGGGCAAGGTGGAGTATCTCGACCTGATCGAGGGCGTCACGCTGGTCGAGCGGGTAGACGAGGTCACCGGCCTCACCTCCAAGGTGGTGGTGGACTACAAGCAGGCGGCGCGTGGCGTCGATCTGCGCCCGCGGCTGCAACTGAAGGACGCCAAGGGCGAGGTGGTGCGCCTGCCGAACGGCACCGATGCGCGCTACTTCCTGGCGCCGGACTCCATCCTGTCGGTGGAGAACGGCGCCGAGGTGGCAGCGGGCGACGTGCTGGCGCGCATCCCGCGCGAGGGCAGCAAGACGCGCGACATCACCGGCGGCCTGCCGCGCGTGGCCGAGCTGTTCGAGGCGCGGCGGCCGAAGGACCACGCGATCATCGCCGAGACCGACGGGCGCGTGGAATTCGGCAAGGACTACAAGGCGAAGCGCCGCGTGATCGTCAAGAACGACGAGACCGGCGAGGAGACCGAGTACCTGATCCCGAAGGGCAAGCACGTCTCGGTGCAGGAAGGCGACTTCGTGCGCCGCGGCGATCCGCTGGTGGACGGCCCGCGCGTGCCGCACGACATCCTCAAGGTGCTCGGCGTGGAGGCGCTGTCCGACTATCTGGTCAACGAGATCCAGGACGTGTACCGGCTGCAGGGCGTGAAGATCAACGACAAGCATATCGAGGTGATCGTCCGCCAGATGCTGCAGAAGGTGGAAATCCTCGATCCCGGCGACACCACGTTCCTGGCCGGCGAGCAGGTGGACCGCGTCGATTTCGATGCGGAAAATGCCAAGCGCACGACGGAGGGCGAACGGCCGGCACAGGCCATGCCGGTGCTGCAGGGCATCACCAAGGCGAGCCTGCAGACCCACAGCTTCATCAGCGCCGCGTCGTTCCAGGAGACGACGCGCGTGCTGACCGAGGCGGCGACCGCCGGCAAGGTGGATACGCTGATGGGGCTGAAGGAGAACGTCATCGTCGGCCGGCTGATCCCGGCCGGCACCGGCAGCGTGATGAACCGCCTGCGCTCGGTGGCCGCGGGACGCGACCAGGCGCGCGGGCTGACCGGCGAGGCGGCGCCGGCCATCACCGGGCGGACACTGGCAGCGGAATAGCGCGCCGCACGGCAAAGCTGCGGAAGGCCGGCGATCGCTGCATCGCCGGCCTTCGTCTTTTCGGGGCCTGGCGGCGCAACCTGCCGGCTGCGGGCCTTGACTTGCCGCCCCCCGGTCCGTAGGTTCCGCCCCCTCGGCCCAACCCGATCCAGCGGGAAGGCCGCCGTTCGCAGGCACCATCGCTCGCGGCGCCGCACCCTTCCCCGAACGGGTAGGGGCTCAGGCCGCAGGCAGGGTTGGACCCCGCAGGGTGGACCGTTTCCACCGGCTGCGGGGCTTGTCTGTGGCGGACGGTCGGTCGGGGTTGCGACTGCGGAGCAGGATGAAAGAGGGTCTATGCCGACCATCAACCAGTTGATCGCCAAGGGGCGCGAGCCGCGCAGCGCGCGCAACACGGTGCCGGCGCTGCAGGGCTGCCCGCAGAAGCGTGGCGTCTGCACGCGCGTCTATACGACGACGCCGAAGAAGCCGAACTCCGCGCTGCGCAAGGTGGCGAAGGTGCGGCTGACCAACGGCTATGAAGTGGTCAGCTACATCCCGGGCGAGGGCCACAACCTGCAGGAGCACAGCGTGGTGCTGATCCGCGGCGGCCGCGTGAAGGACCTGCCCGGCGTGCGGTATCACATTCTGCGCGGCGTGCTGGACACGCAGGGCATCGCCAAGCGGCGCCAGCGTCGTTCGCTGTACGGCGCCAAGCGGCCGAAGTGAGGAGAGCGCGATGAGTCGCCGCCGCCGCGCCGTCAAGCGCGAAATCCTGCCGGACGCCAAGTTCGGCGACGTGGTGATCAGCCGTTTCATGAACGCGCTGATGTACGATGGCAAGAAGTCGGCCGCCGAAGGCATCGTCTACGGCGCGCTGGACGTGATGAAGAAGCGCGGCGGCTCGCAGGCCGATCCGGTGCGCATGTTCCATGAGGCGCTGGACAACGTGAAGCCGGCGGTCGAGGTGCGGTCCCGCCGCGTCGGGGGCGCCACCTACCAGGTTCCGGTGGAGGTTCGCACCGAACGCCGGCAGGCGCTGGCGATCCGCTGGATCATCGACGCGGCGCGCAAGCGCGGCGAGCATACGATGGAGGACCGGCTGTCCAACGAGTTGATGGACGCCGTGAACAACCGCGGCGCTGCGGTGAAGAAGCGCGAAGACACGCATCGGATGGCGGAGGCCAACAAGGCTTTCAGCCATTACCGCTGGTAAATCTGACACCTCATCCCGGACTGAAAGAGCGGGCACGGAGACAACGACGATGGCCAAGGCGAAATTCGAGCGCACCAAGCCGCACTGCAACATCGGCACGATCGGCCATGTGGACCATGGCAAGACGTCGCTGACCGCGGCCATTACCAAGGTGCTGGCCAAGACCGGCGGGGCCACGTTCACCGCCTATGACCAGATCGACAAGGCGCCGGAGGAGCGCGCCCGCGGCATCACCATCTCGACCGCGCATGTCGAGTACGAGACGAAGAAGCGCCACTACGCGCATGTCGACTGCCCGGGCCATGCCGACTACGTGAAGAACATGATCACCGGCGCCGCGCAGATGGACGGCGCGATCCTGGTGGTGTCCGCTGCCGACGGGCCGATGCCGCAGACGCGCGAGCACATCCTGCTGGCGCGCCAGGTCGGCGTGCCGGCGCTGGTCGTCTATCTCAACAAGATGGACATGGCCGATCCCGAACTGGTCGAGCTGGTCGAGCTGGAAGTGCGCGACCTGCTGAGCAGCTACCAGTTCCCCGGCGACGAAATCCCGATCATCAAGGGCTCCGCGCTGTGCGCCCTGGAAGACCGCGAACCCGAGCTGGGCGAGCAGTCGATCCTGAAGCTGATGGAAGCGGTGGACAGCTACATCCCGCAGCCGGAACGCCCGAAGGACATGCCGTTCCTGATGCCGATCGAAGACGTGTTCTCGATCTCCGGCCGCGGCACCGTGGTGACCGGACGCATCGAGCGCGGTGTGGTGAAGGTGGGCGAGGAAGTCGAGATCGTCGGCATCCGCCCGACCACCAAGACGGTGGTGACCGGCGTGGAGATGTTCCGCAAGCTGCTCGACCAGGGCGAGGCAGGCGACAACATCGGCGCGCTGCTGCGCGGCACCAAGCGCGAGGACGTGGAGCGCGGGCAGGTGCTGGCGCGCCCGGGCACTATCACGCCGCACACCAAGTTCAAGGCGGAAAGCTACATCCTGACCAAGGAGGAAGGCGGCCGCCACACGCCGTTCTTCACCAACTACCGTCCGCAGTTCTACTTCCGCACCACCGACGTGACCGGCATCGTGCACCTGCCGGAGGGTGTGGAGATGGTGATGCCCGGCGACAACGTGTCGATGGACGTGGAACTGATCGCACCGATCGCGATGGACGAGGGATTGCGCTTCGCCATTCGTGAGGGCGGCCGCACCGTCGGCGCCGGCGTCGTGGCCAAGATCACGGCCTGAGCATACAGGGATCGGCCGGGAAGACTGAAGTCATGGACAACCAGAACATCCGCATCCGCCTGAAGGCGTACGATCACCGCGTGCTGGACAACAGCACCAAGGAGATCGTCAACACTGCCAAGCGGACAGGCGCGCGGGTGCGCGGGCCGATCCCGCTGCCGACGCATATCGAGCGGTTCACGGTGAACCGATCGCCGCACGTGGACAAGAAGAGCCGCGAGCAGTTCGAAATCCGGACGCATCGCCGCTTGCTGGATATCGTCGAACCGACGCCGCAGACGGTGGACGCGCTGATGAAGCTCGACCTCGCGGCCGGCGTCGACGTCGAGATCAAGCTGTAACGGAATCAGCCTACGAACGGTCCCGCACCGTTCCTCTGGGAAAGACAGAGATGCGAACTGGATTGCTGGCAAAGAAGCTGGGCATGACCCGGCTGTTCAAGGACGATGGGACGCATGTTCCGGTGACCGTCCTGCACCTCGATTCGGTGCAGGTGGTGGCTGCGCGCACCGAGGAGAAGGACGGCTACAGCGCCGTGCAGCTCGGCTGGGGCCGCGCCAAGGTGAAGAACGTGAGCAAGCCGAATAAGGGCCACTACGCCCGCGCCAAGGTCGAACCGAAGGCGAAGCTTGCCGAGTTCCGCGTCGCCGCCGATGCCGTGCTGGAGCCGGGTGCGACGCTGAGTGCCGCGCATTTCGTGGTCGGCCAGCGCGTCGACGTGCGCGGCATCACCAAGGGCAAGGGCTTCGCCGGCGCGATGAAGCGCTGGAACTTCGCCGGGCTGGAGGCGAGCCACGGCGTGTCGATCAGCCACCGCTCCCACGGTTCCACCGGCAACCGGCAGGATCCTGGCCGCACCTTCAAGAACAAGAAGATGGCCGGCCATCTCGGCGTCGAGCGGGTGACCACGCTGAACCTCGAGGTCGCCGCCGTGGATGCCGAGAAGGGGCTGCTGATGCTGAAGGGCGCGGTGCCCGGCGCGCGTGGCGGCTATGTCATGGTGCGTGACGCGGTGAAGCGGGCGCGGCCGGACACGGTGCCCTATCCGGCGGCCCTGCTCGCCGCGGCGCAGGTCTGAGGACGCAAGCGATGCAGGTCGAGATCAGAACCCTGGACAACGCGGCGAGCGGGACGATCGAGTTGCCCGACGCGATCTTCGCCGCGGCGCCGCGCCTGGACATCTTGGCGCGGGTGGTCCACTGGCAGCAGGCGAAGCGCCGCGCCGGGACGCACAAGACCAAGGGCATGGGCGAGGTGCAGGGCACCACCAAGAAGCCCTACAAGCAGAAGGGCACCGGCAATGCCCGCCAGGGCAGCCTGCGGGCGCCGCAGTTCCGCACCGGCGGCGTGGTGCACGGCCCGGTGCCGCGCGACCACGGCTACGACCTGCCGAAGAAGGTGCGGCGGCTGGGGCTGATTTCCGCGCTGTCGCAGAAGCAGGTGGACGGCAAGCTCGTGGTGCTGGACTCGGCGACGGCGGACGGGCGGACGCGGGAGCTGGCGCGGCGCCTGCGCACGCTCGGCTGGTCGTCGGCGCTGGTGATCGACGCTGCGGTGGACCAGGGCTTCCTGCGCGCCAGCCGCAACATCGTCGGCATCGACGTGCTGCCGACGGTGGGTGCCAATGTCTATGACATCCTGGCGCATGACGTGCTGGCCGTGACCGCCGCCGCAGTGGCCGGACTGAAGGAGCGGCTGGCATGAGCGAGACCACGGAAACCCGCGCCGCCCGCCCGCCGCGGCTGTCGCGCGAGGCGATGTATTCGGTGATCCGCAGCCCGGTGATCACCGAGAAGGCGACCGCCCTCGGCGAGCGCAACACCATTGCCTTCCGGGTGGCGATCGATGCCTCAAAGCCCGACATCAAGGCGGCGGTGGAGGGGCTGTTCGGCGTCACCGTGGTGGCGGTGAACACGCTGGTGGCGAAGGGCAAGACCAAGCGCTTCAAGGGGCGGCCCGGCCGGCGCAGCGACGTGAAGAAAGCGTATGTGACGCTGGCGGCCGGACAGTCGATCGACCTGTCCACCGGCCTCGCGTGACCGGGGAATTTCGGCAATGGCACTGAAGAATTTCAATCCGGTCACGGCCAGCCTGCGCGGCACCATTCTGGTGGACCGCAGCGAGCTGTGGAAGGGCAAGCCGGTCAAGGGGCTGACGATCGGCAAAACGTCGTCCGGCGGGCGCAACAACCACGGGCACATCACCAGCCGCTTCCGCGGCGGCGGCCACAAGCGGTCGTACCGGGTGGTGGATTTCAAGCGCCGCAAGTTCGACGTGCCGGCGACGGTCGAGCGGCTGGAATACGACCCGAACCGTACGGCCTTCATCGCGCTGATCAAGTACCGCGACGGCGAGCTGTCGTACATCCTGGCGCCGCAGCGGCTGCGCGCCGGCGATACCGTGATCGCTGCGGCGCGCGCCGACATCAAGCCGGGCAACGCGATGCCGCTGGCGGCCGTTCCGGTCGGCAGCATCGTCCACAACGTGGAGATGAAGCCCGGCGCCGGCGGCAAGCTGGCGCGCGCGGCGGGGCAGTATGCGCAACTGGTCGGCAAGGATGCCGGCTATGCGCAGATCAAGCTGATGTCGGGCGAACTGCGCATGGTGCGCGGCGAGTGCATGGCGACGATCGGCGCGGTGTCCAACCCGGACAATGCCAACGTGCAGATCGGCAAGGCGGGCCGGCAGCGCTGGCTGGGCCGGCGGCCGCACAACCGCGGCGTGGTGATGAATCCGGTCGATCACCCGCATGGTGGTGGCGAGGGGCGCACCTCCGGCGGCCGGCATCCGGTGACGCCGTGGGGCAAGCCGACCAAGGGCTACAAGACGCGGGTGAACAAGCGAACCGACCGGCTGATCATCCGCCGCCGCAACAAGGGGAAGGGCTGAGTCGTGGCGCGTTCCGTCTGGAAGGGTCCGTTCGTCGACGGATACCTGCTGAACAAGGCCGAGGCCGCCCGCGGCTCGGGCCGCAACGAGATCATCCGGATCTGGTCGCGGCGCTCGACCATTCTGCCGCAGTTCGTCGGCCTGACCTTCGGCGTCTACAACGGCCACAAATTCCTGCCGGTGCAGGTGACGGAGAACATGGTGGGCCACAAGTTCGGCGAGTTCTCGCCGACGCGGACGTTCACCGGCCATTCCGGCGACAAGAAGGCCAAGCGGGGCTGACATGAGCAAGCCGAAGCATCCGCGCGGGCTGGCGGACACCGAAGCGCAGGCGCTGGTGAACAACCTGCGCGTCAGCCCGCGCAAGCTGAACCTGGTGGCCGGGCTGATCCGCAACCTGCCGGCGCAGCAGGCGATCGCCACGCTGACGTTCAGCAAGCGGCGCATCGCCCAGCAGGTGCGCAAAGCGCTGGAGAGCGCCATCGCCAATGCCGAGAACAACCACCAGCTCGACGTGGACCGGCTGGTGGTGACGCGGGCCGAGGTCGGACGGTCGATCGTGATGAAGCGGTTCCACGCGCGCGGCCGCGGCCGTTCGGCGCGGGTGGAGAAGTGGTTCAGCCATCTGAAGATCGTGGTGGCGGAACGCGAACAGACGCCGGAACCGGCGAACGCGCAGGAGGCCGCATAGCGATGGGGCACAAGGTCAACCCGGTCGGTCTGCGGCTGGGCATCAACCGGACGTGGGACAGCCGCTGGTTCGCCGGCGCCGATTACAGCAAGCTGCTGCTGGATGATCTGAAGCTGCGCGGCCATCTGCGCCAGAAGCTGTCGGGCGCGGGCGTCAGCCGCGTGGTGATCGAGCGGCCGGCGAAGAAGCCGCGCGTCACCATCTATGCCGCGCGGCCGGGCGTGGTGATCGGCAAGAAGGGCCAGGACATCGACGCGCTGCGCAAGGACCTCGCCCGCCTGGCGAAGACCGAAGTGGCGCTGAACATCGTCGAAATCCGCAAGCCCGAGATCGACGCGACGCTGGTGGCGGAGAACATCGCCCAGCAGCTCGAGCGCCGGGTGGCGTTCCGGCGCGCGATGAAGCGGGCGGTGCAGTCGGCGATGCGGCTGGGCGCGCAGGGCATCCGGATCAATTGCGGCGGCCGGCTGGGCGGCGCGGAGATTGCGCGCGTCGAATGGTATCGCGAGGGTCGGGTGCCGCTGCACACGCTGCGCGCGGACATCGATTACGGGATGGCCACCGCCAAGACGACCTATGGGACCTGCGGCGTGAAAGTGTGGATCTTCAAGGGCGAGATCCTGGTGCAGGACCCGATGGCACAGGACCGCCGGGCCGCCGAACAGGCGCCGCAGCGGTAAGGAATCGAGACCATGCTTTCCCCCAAGCGGACGAAATACCGCAAGGCCCACAAGGGGCGGATTCACGGCGTCGCCAAGGGCGGCACGTCGCTGAATTTCGGCACCTTCGGGCTGAAGGCGCTGGAGCCGGAGCGGGTGACGGCGCGGCAGATCGAGGCGGCGCGGCGTGCCATCACGCGCGCCATGAAGCGTGCCGGGCGGGTGTGGATCCGCATCTTCCCGGACGTGCCGGTGTCGATCAAGCCGGCCGAAGTGCGGATGGGCTCCGGCAAGGGCAGCCCGGAATTCTGGGTCTGCCGCGTCAAGCCTGGCCGCATCATGTTCGAGATCGACGGTGTGGCGCCGGAACTGGCGCGCGAGGCGCTGACGCTGGGCGCCGCCAAGCTGCCGATCAAGACCAAGATGGTCACGCGCATCGGAGATGCCTGACATGGCCAAGGGAACCAAGATTGCCGATATTCGCGCCCGCACGCCGGACGAGTTGGGCACGCTGCTGCTCGATCTGCGCAAGGAGCAGTTCAACCTGCGCTTCCAGCGCGCCACCGGCCAGCTTGAGGGCGTGGCGCGGGTGCGCCAGGTGCGGCGCGACATCGCGCGGGTGAAGACCATCCTGGCCGAGAAGCAGCGCACGCCGGCGCGGGCTTGAGAGGAGACTGACGATGCCGAGGCGCGTGCTGACCGGGCGTGTGACGAGCGACAAGATGGACAAGACCGTGACGGTGCTGGTCCATCGCAGCGTCATGCACCCGCTGTACAAGAAGTTCATCCGGCGCTCGAAGAAGTATGCCGCGCATGACGAGGGCAATCTGTGCCGCATCGGCGACATGGTGCGCATCGAGGAATGCCCGCCGATCAGCAAGCGCAAGAGCTGGCTGGTGGTTGAGCGCAACGGCGAGGCGCTGCGCGAGCCCACCGCCGCCGTGACGCAGGGCTGAGGAGAGCGCCATGATTTCAGTCGAAACCAATCTCGACGTGGCCGACAATTCCGGCGCGCGCCGCGTGCAGTGCATCAAGGTGCTCGGCGGCTCCAAGCGCAAGACCGCGTCGGTCGGCGACGTGATCGTCGTGTCCGTCAAGGACGCGATCCCGCGCGGCAAGGTGAAGAAGGGCGACGTGCATCAGGCGGTGATCGTCCGCACGTCCTTCCCGGTGCGCCGGCCGGACGGCAGCGCGATCCGCTTCGACGGCAACGCCGCGGTGCTGATCAACAAGCAGCAGGAGCCGATCGGCACCCGCATCTTCGGCCCGGTGGTGCGCGAGCTGCGCGCCCGGCGGTTCATGAAGATCATCTCGCTGGCGCCGGAGGTGCTGTGATGGCCGCGCGCATTCGCAAGGGCGATACCGTCGTGGTAATCAGCGGTGCCGAGAAGGGGCGGCGCGGTGAGGTGCTGCGGGTGCTGCCGCGCGACGGGCGCGCCGTGGTGCAGGGCGTGAACCTGGCCAAGCGGCACACCAAGCCCGCCGGCGTGAACCAGCCGGGCGGGATCGTGGAGCAGGAGGCGAGCATCCACCTGTCCAACCTGATGCTGATCGACGGCAAGACCGACAAGCCGACCCGCATCGGGTTCCGCGTGCTGGAGGATGGCCGCAAGGTCCGCGTTGCCAAGGCCACCGGCAACGTGATCGAGGGTTGAGGAGGCGGCAATGAAGGAACCGCAGAAGAAGGCCGGCAAGGGCGCCCCCGCGAAGGGCGGCGCCGCGGCCAAGGGAAAGCCGGCCGCCGGCGGCAAGGCGGCGAAGTCGGCCGCCAAGTCGTCCGCCAAGTCGGGTGGCGAGGGCGGCGCGGTCGCGCTGCAATCCGTCACCGTCGGCGCCGAGGTGGCCGCGGCACCGCGCGAGATGCCGCGCATGCAGCGCCGCTACAACGAGGTGGTGCGCGGCGCGCTGCAGAAGGAATTCGGCTACCGCAATCCGATGCAGGTGCCGCGGCTTGAGAAGATCGTGCTGAACATGGGCGTGGGCGAGGCCGCCGGCGACCAGAAGAAGCTGGACGCGGCGGTGGCCGAACTGGCGCTGATCAGCGGGCAGAAGCCGGTCAAGACGCTGGCGAAGAAGGCGATCGCCGGCTTCAAGATCCGCAAGGGCCTGCCGATCGGCTGCAAGGTGACGCTGCGGCGCGCGCGGATGTACGAGTTCCTTGACCGGCTGGTCACCATCGCGCTGCCGCGCGTGCGCGACTTCCGCGGCATCGCCGGCAAGGGATTCGACGGCCGCGGCAACTTCGCCATGGGTATCAAGGAGCAGATCGTGTTCCCGGAAATCGTCTACGACCGGGTGGATGCGATCCGCGGCATGGACATCGTGTTCGTGACCACCGCGCGCAACGATGCCGAGGCGAAGGCGCTGCTGAAGCAATTCGACATCCCGTTCGCCAACTGACCGGCGCGCGGACCGTCTGACACAGATTTGGAAAACCGCCGGCGCGGGCCGGCAGGTTCCGGAGGGTGAAGAGAGCATGGCGAAGAAGTCCCAGGTCAACCGCAACGGCATGCGCGAGCGGCTGGCCGGCCGCGACAAGACGAAGCGGGCGGCGCTGAAGGCGATCGTGATGGACCGGACGCTGCCGGTGGAGGACCGCTTCAACGCGACGCTGAAGCTGGCGCAACTGCCGCGCAACGGGGCGGCAGTGCGGGTACGCCTGCGCTGCGCGCTCACCGGCCGCTCGCGCGGCAACTACCGGAAGTTCAAGCTGTGCCGCGTGATGCTGCGCGATCTGGCAAGCAGTGGCCAGATCCCCGGCATGGTCAAGGCGAGCTGGTAAGGGGCGCCGCCGATGAGCATGTCCGATCCGCTCGGCGATATGCTGACCCGCATCCGCAACGCGCAGCGCGCGCGGCATGCGGTGTGCGTCGCACCGGGCTCCAGGCTGCGTGCCAATGTGCTTGATGTGCTGCGGCGCGAGGGCTTCATCCGCGGGTTCAGTTCCGAGTCGCCGCGCCCCGGCGTCTCGCAGCTCCGCATCGAACTGAAGTACAACGAGGGCGAGCCGGTCATCAAGGAGATCCACCGGGTCTCCAAGCCCGGCCGGCGCGTCTATTCGAAGATCAAGGAGCTGCCGCGGGTCTATGCCGGCCTCGGCGTCTCCATCCTGTCCACGCCGCGAGGCGTGCTGAGCGATGCCGAGGCCCGCGCCGCCAATGTCGGCGGCGAGGTCCTCTGCCGCGTGTTCTGAGGAGGCGCGTTCCGTGTCGCGCGTAGGCAAATACCCTGTCGAGATCCCCGCCGGCGTGCAGGTGGCGATCGTCGGCCGCCGGCTGACCGCCAAGGGCAGGCTCGGCGAGATGAATCTCGACCTCACCGACCAGGTCGAGGCGAAGGTCGAAGGCAACAAGGTGGCGATCGCGCCGCGCGACGGCACCACGCCGGCGCGCATGATGTGGGGTACCACGCGTGCGCTGGTCGCCAACATGGTGCGCGGCGTGTCCGCCGGCTACGCGAAGTCGATGGAGATCACCGGCACCGGCTTCCGCGCCGCGGTGCAGGGCAGCAACCTGGTGATGAATCTCGGCTTCTCGCACGACGTGGTCTATCCGATCCCGACCGGTATCCGCATCACCTGCGAGAAGCCGACCGCGATCAAGGTGGAAGGCGTGGACAAGCGCCAAGTCGGCCAGGTGGCCGCCGAGATCCGCGCCTACCGCCCGCCGGAGCCGTACAAGGGCAAGGGCGTGAAGTTCGACGGCGAGGCGATCCGGCGCAAGGAAGGCAAGAAGAAGTAATGGGCGCGAGCAACCTTCTGCGGGAGCGGCGGCGCGAGCGCCTGCGGTTCTCGCTGCGGCACAAGGGCGGCGGACGGCCGCGGCTGTCGGTGTTCCGGTCCGGGCGGCACATCTACGCGCAGGTGATCGACGATGCGGCCGGGCGCACGCTCGCCGCCGCCTCCTCGCTCGATGCCGGGCTGCGGGCCGGCCTGCGCACCGGGGCGGACCGGGCGGCGGCGGCCGCGGTCGGCAAGCTGATCGCCGAACGGGCGATTGCCGCCGGCGTCGCCGCGGTGGTGTTCGACCGCGGCGCCTATCTGTATCACGGCCGGGTCAAGTCCCTGGCCGACGCCGCCCGCGAGGGCGGCCTGGCGTTCTGAGGGGAAGCAGCATGGCACGGGAACCGCGCGGCGGGCGCGACCGCGATCGCGGCGAGCGGGACGGCGGCGACGAGCTGATCGACAAGCTCGTCACCATCAACCGCGTCGCCAAGGTGGTGAAGGGCGGCCGGCGCTTCGCCTTCGCGGCGCTGGTGGTGGTGGGCGACCAGAAGGGCCGCGTCGGCTACGGCGCCGGCAAGGCGCGCGAGGTGCCGGAGGCGATCCGCAAGGCGACCGACCGCGCCAAGCGCAGCATGATCCGCGTGCCGATGAAGGAAGGCCGCACGCTGCACCACGACGTGCAGGGCCGCTACGGCGCCGGCTCCGTCGTGCTGCGCTCGGCCAGCGCCGGCACCGGCATCATTGCCGGTGGCCCGATGCGCGCGGTGTTCGAGACGCTCGGCATCGGCGACGTGGTGGCGAAGAGCCTGGGCAGCCGCAACCCGCACAACATGGTCAAGGCGACGTTCGATGCGCTGGCCCGTTCCGCGAGCCCGCGCACGGTCGCCGCGCGCCGTGGCAAGCGGGTGTCGGACCTGCTCGGCCGGCGGGACGCGGCGCCCGCCGCTGCCGCCCCGGCGCAGGAGGCGCAGGCCGATGGCTGACGAAACCAAGAAACTGCGCGTGACGCAGATCGCCTCCGGCTGCGGGCGCAAGCCCGGCCAGCAGGCGACGCTGATCGGGCTCGGGCTGAACAAGCTGCGCCGCACCCGTGAGCTGACCGACACCCCCTCGGTGCGCGGCATGCTGCGGAAGGTCGCCCATCTGGTGAAGGTGGAATCGCTATGAAGCTGAACGCGCTGCGCGACAACCCGGGGGCGCGGCTGAAGTCCAAGCGGCTCGGCCGCGGCATCGGCTCGGGCAAGGGCAAGACCAGCGGCAAGGGCGTGAAGGGCCAGAAGGCGCGCGAGGGCGTGGCGCTGAACGGGTTCGAGGGCGGCCAGCTCCCGATCTATCGCCGCCTGCCCAAGCGCGGCTTCACCAACATCTTCCGCAAGGAATATGCGCCGGTGAACCTGCGGGCGCTGGCGCGCGCGATCGAGGCCGGGCGGCTCGATGCCGGCCAGCCGATCACCGAGGCGGAACTGCGCGCGGCCGGGCTGGTGCGCGGCGGCAAGGTGGCGGGCGTGCGCCTGCTGGCCAGCGGCGAGCTGACGCAGGCGATCACCATCACCGTGGCCGGCGCCTCGGCCGCCGCCATCGCGGCGGTGGAGAAGGCCGGCGGGAAGGTGACCACCACGGTCGCCAAGCCCGCGCCGGCGGAGGGCTGAGCCGTCCGGCGGCCTTGCATGGGGCAGGCCCGCGGCGGCACTATATGCGCTGAAGCGCGGCGCCCCTGGGCACCCCCGGGCGGCGCCGCTTCTCTGACGGAGTAGGGCATGGCCTCCGCGGCCGAGCAGCTTGCTGCCAATCTCAGTCTCGGCACGCTTTCCAAGGCGACCGAACTCAAGAAGCGCATCTGGTTCACCCTGGGTGCGCTGCTGGTCTATCGCATCGGCACCTACATCCCGGTGCCCGGCGTCGATGCCTCGGTGCTCAGCGAATTGCTGCAAAGCCGCGCCGGCAGCGGCGTGCTGGGTATGTTCAACATGTTCAGCGGCGGTGCGCTCGGCCGCATGACCGTGTTCGCGCTGAACATCATGCCGTATATCAGCGCCAGCATCATCATCCAGCTCATGTCGGCTGCCATCCCGACGCTGGAGACGCTGAAGAAGGAGGGCGAGAGCGGGCGCAAGAAGCTCAACCAGTACACCCGCTACCTGACCGTGCTGATCGCGATGTTCCAGTCCTACGGCATCGCGGTGGGGCTGGAGAGCATGCGCGGCAGCTTCGGCGCCGCGGTGATCGACCCGGGGATGTTCTTCCGCCTGTCCTGCGTCGTCTCGCTGGTCGGCGGCACCATGTTCCTGATGTGGATCGGCGAGCAGATCACCGCGCGCGGCATCGGCAACGGCACCAGCCTGATCATCTTCTCCGGCATCGTGGCCAACGTGCCGCACGCGCTGGCGACGCTGCTGGAACTCGGCCGCACCGGCGCGCTCAGCCCGGTGTTCATCCTGGCCTTCATCGTCATTGCGCTGGCGGTGATCGCCTTCATCGTGTTCATCGAGCGGGCGCATCGCCGCATCGCCATCCAGTATCCGAAGCGCCAGGTCGGCACGCGCATGTTCGGCGGCGACGCGACGCACATGCCGCTCAAGATCAACACCTCCGGCGTCATCCCGCCGATCTTCGCCAGTTCCATCCTGCTGATCCCGGCGACCATCTCCGGCTTCTCGTCGCGCACCGGGGATGCCGGCTTCCTCGGCGTGATCGGCAATGCGCTGGCGCACGGGCAGCCGGCCTACATGGTGGCTTATGCCGCGCTGATCGTCTTCTTCAGCTACTTCTACACCGCCGTCGTGTTCAATCCGCAGGAGACCGCGGATAATCTGAAGAAATACGGCGGCTTCATTCCCGGCATCCGCCCCGGCAGCGCCACCGCCGATTATTTCGACCATGTGCTGACGCGACTGACCACGGTGGGCGCGATCTATCTGGTCGTGGTGTGCCTGCTGCCGGAAATCCTGATCAGCAATTATGGCGTGCCGTTCTACTTCGGCGGCACCAGCATCATGATCGTCGTTTCCGTCACTATGGACACGGTGACGCAAATCCAGTCCCATCTGCTCGCGCACCAGTATGAAGGGCTGATTCGCAAGGCCCGCGTGCGCGGGAGGGGACGGTGAGGCTGATCCTGCTGGGACCGCCAGGGGCGGGGAAGGGGACACAGGCCAAGCGGCTGGAAGGACGGTTCGCCATCGTGCAGATCAGCACGGGCGACATGCTGCGCGCCGAGGTGGCCGCCGGCTCCGCGATCGGGCGGGAGGCGAAGGCGATCATGGAGTCGGGGCAGCTCGTCTCGGACGATATCCTGATCCGGATGCTGGGCGGCCGCATCGACCGGCCGGACTGCGCGCGGGGCTTCATCCTGGACGGCTTTCCCCGCACCGTGCCGCAGGCGGTGGCGCTGGACCGGCTGCTGGCCGGGCGCCATCAGCGGCTGGATGCGGTGATCGAGCTGCGGGTGGACGCCCCGGCGCTGGTCGAGCGGATCGCCGGCCGGTTCACCTGCGCCAAATGCGGCGCCGGCTATCATGACACGTTCAAGCCGCTCCGCGTCGCCGGCACCTGCGATGTCTGCGGCAGCCACGACTTCGTCCGCCGCGCCGATGACAGCCGCGAGACGGTGCAGGCGCGGCTGGAGGCCTATGCCCGGCAGACCGCACCAATTCTGCCATTCTATGCCGCCCAGGGGCTGCTGCACACGGTGGACGGGATGGCCGAGATCGATGCGGTGACGACGGAGATCATGGCGGTGCTGGACGGGCTGCCGGCGGCGACGACGGCCTGAGATGCCTCACAAACAATTGATACCCATGCGTTGACAGGCGGGCGAGGGCGGCTATAGTGCGCGCCCTCGGCGGCGCCCAGGCGGGCGGGGCCGCTGTTGCGTTTTCCCAGCCTTCAGGCGTGAGACCGATGCCGGGGTGTTCCCGGAACGAAGGAGTATGGCGGCGTGGCGCGTATTGCCGGCGTGAACATTCCAACCAACAAGCGGGTCGTCATCAGCCTCCGCTACATCTATGGCGTCGGGCCGACCAAGGCGCGCGACATCTGCGCGCGGCTCGGCATCGCCGATGACCGGCGCGTCAACCAGCTCTCGGACGACGAGGTGCTGCGCATCCGCGAGCTGATCGACCGCGAATTCCGCGTCGAGGGCGATCTGCGGCGCGAGGTCGCGATGAACATCAAGCGGCTGATGGACCTGGGCTGCTATCGCGGCCTGCGCCATCGCCGCGGCCTGCCGGTGCGCGGCCAGCGCACCCATACCAACGCCCGCACCCGCAAGGGCAAGGCGGTGGCGATCGCCGGCAAGAAGAAGGTGACCAAGTAGCGGGGCCACCCTTCCCCCGGCCTCGCCTCCCGCACGCAGCTAACGAGACAGGACCAAAGATGGCCAAGCCAGCGACCGGCGGTGCGCGCCCCCGCAAGAAGGAGCGCAAGAACATCACCTCCGGCGTCGCCCATGTGGCGGCGACCTTCAACAACACCATGATCACCATCACCGACGCCCAGGGCAATGCGATCGCCTGGTCGTCGTCCGGCAGCCAGGGCTTCAAGGGCAGCCGCAAGTCCACGCCCTATGCTGCGCAGGTCGCCGCCGAGGATGCCGGCCGCAAGGCGCGCGAACACGGCATGGAAACGCTGGAGATCGAGGTCAGCGGCCCCGGCTCCGGGCGGGAAAGCGCCCTGCGTGCCCTGCAATCGGTCGGTTTCGCGATTTCCACGATCCGCGACATGACGCCGATTCCGCACAACGGCTGCCGGCCGCGCAAGCGGCGGCGGGTCTGAGCCGTTCCTTATTCTAGCGTGACGCCGGTGCGCCGCGCGCCGCTGCAATCGAGAGTGCCATGAGGCAAAGCGCAGTCCTGCAAAAGAACTGGCAATCGCTCATCAAGCCCGAGAAGCTCGACGTTGAGCCGGGTGCCGAGCCGTCGCGCGTTGCCACCATCGTCGCCGAACCGCTGGAGCGTGGCTTCGGCATGACGCTTGGCAATGCGCTGCGGCGCATCCTGCTCTCCTCCCTCCAGGGCGCGGCGGTCACCGCGATCCAGATCGACGGGGTGCTGCATGAGTTCAGCAGCGTCCCCGGCGTGCGGGAGGACGTGACCGACATCGTGCTGAACGTGAAGCAGCTTGCGCTGCGCATGCACGGTGAGGGGCCGAAGCGCATGGCGCTGACCGCGACCGGCCCGGGCGAGGTGCGTGCCGGCCAGATCCAGGCCGGCCACGACATCGAGATCATGAACCCCGATCTGGTGATCTGCACGCTTGATGAAGGCGTGAGGCTGGGGATGGAGTTCACGGTCAACAGCAACAAGGGTTACTGGGCCGCCAGCGTCAACCGGCCGGAAGATGCGCCGATCGGGCTGATTCCCGTCGATGCCATCTACTCCCCGGTGCGGCGCGTGTCCTACAAGGTCGAGCCGACGCGCGTCGGACAGGTGACCGACTATGACAAGCTGCTGCTGACGGTCGAGACCAATGGCGCGGTGACGCCGGAGGACGCGGTGGCGCTGGCCGCGCGCATCCTGCAGGACCAGTTGCAGTTGTTCATCAACTTCGACGAGCCGCAGCAGATCCGGGCGGAGGAGCCGCAGGACGACCTGCCGTTCAACCGCAACCTGCTGCGCAAGGTCGATGAGCTCGAACTGTCGGTGCGCAGCGCCAACTGCCTGAAGAACGACAACATCGTCTATATCGGCGACCTGGTGCAGAAATCCGAGCAGGAGATGCTGCGCACGCCGAACTTCGGGCGCAAGTCGCTGAATGAAATCAAGGAAGTCCTCACCACGATGGGGCTGTCGCTGGGCATGACGGTGCCCGGCTGGCCGCCGGAGAATATCGAGGACCTCGCCAAGCGGCTGGAAGAGCCGTTCTGAGCCGGACGGAAGGAAGACACCGATGCGTCACGGAGTAGCCGGCCGCAAGCTCGGCGTGACCAGCAGCCACCGCCTCGCGATGTTCCGCAACATGGCGCACGCGCTGCTGAAGCATGAGCAGATCACGACGACGCTGCCGAAGGCGAAGGAACTGCGCCCGGTGGCGGAAAAGCTGATCACGCTCGGCAAGCGGGGCGGCCTGCATGCGCGCCGCCTTGCCTATGCGGAACTGCGTGATGACGTGATCGTCACCAAGCTGTTCACCACGCTCGCCGACCGCTACCGGGCGCGCGCCGGTGGCTATACGCGGGTGCTGAAGGCGGGCGTGCGCTACGGCGATGCCGCCAGCATGGCGGTGATCGAGTTGGTCGATCGCGATCCGTCCGCCAAGGGCCAGGACAGCGGCCCGAAGCCCGAAGTGGCCGAAGAGTCCGAGAGCGAATAGCGCGCCTCAGCCGCCCGGCCGGCCGGCATACCGGTCGATCAGCGCCGCGAAGGCCTCCATGAAGCCGGCGAGGAAGTCGCGGGTGGTGTCGTTCGTGACATTGCCCGCCGCGTCTACCAGCTTGTCGGAATGGCTGAGATAGGCTTCCGGCTGCTGCATCACCGGCATGTTCAGATAGGCGAGCGACTGGCGCAGCACATGATTGGCGCCGAAGCCGCCGATCGCCCCCGGCGCCTGGCTGACGATCGCCGCCGGCTTGCCGTTGAACACGCTGTGGCCATACGGCCGGGACCCGACATCCAGCGCGTTCTTCAGCCCGCCGGGGATCGAGCGGTTGTATTCCGGCGTCACGAACAGAACGCCAGCGGCGGCGCGGATGGCGTCGCGGAACGCGACATAGGGCGCCGGCGGGGCCGCGTCGTAGTCCTGGCTGTACAGCGCCAGCTCCCCGATCGGCACGACGCGCAGCGACAACCGGGGCGGCGCCAGCACACCGAGCGCATGGGCCACCCGCCCGCTCAGGCTGTCGCGCCGCAGGCTGCCGACCAGTACCGCCACGTCATGCCGATCCGCCATCGCATCCTCCCTTGCCCGGCCGCCGGACGAAGCGGCCATTCTCGACCATCATGGCCCGCCGCCGCGGCACTGTCTGCCGTGCGTTTGCGACCGCTGCGCCCGTGCTTACCCAGGCCGGCGGGGGACTGTCGCGAACGGATTGACCACCACGATCCCCCGCCAGGCAAATCCGTCCTGCAAATCTTCCGAGAGCAGGGTCCGGCATCCCGCACCCGCCGCCGCTGCGGTGATCACACTGTCCCAGATGCCCAGATGATGCTGCGCCGCAAGTTGCATTGCCGCGTCCATGATCTCGACCGTGGTGGGGATCGTCGCGAACGCATCCCGCCAGCTTGCTGTTGCCAGACGCGCCTGTTCCGCTGACCTGCCGGCCTTGCGGCGCAGCACATTGTACAATTCCCCGAGCACCTGCACCGGCACCAGCACGTCTTCGGCCGAAAGGCCGAATATCACCTGCCGGGCGACCTTCTGCCGCACTTCGCCGTTCACGCCTTCGGCGTAAGCCAGCACGTTGGTATCGAGCGCTGTTCTCACGCGTCCGAATCGTAGAGTTCGTCGCGGCGCCAGGCGCCGATGTCCTCGGCCGGCTGCCGCTCAAGCCGCTCCAGGAGAGCACGGCGCGCGGCTGCCCGCTCCGCCCCATGTGCATCCACCGGAATGATGCGCGCGACGGGGCGTCCGCGGTCAGTCACCAGGAAGCTGCCACCGCCGGCGACTTGCCGCAGGATGCGCGAAAAGCTCCGGTTCGCTTCAGCCGCGCCGATGACTTCCTCCATCCCGGCCTCCGGTCATGCTGGGCACTACTTAAGTGGCAGCCGGTCGGCGTGCAATTCGAGGATCGGGCCGGCAGCAGCCCCGCAGGGCCGCCGGCGCGCTACTCCGCCGCCATGCGCGGCGGCTCCACCATTCCGCTGGCCGCCGCCAGATCGACCGAGAGCAGGCGCGAGACGCCGCGTTCCTGCATGGTCACGCCATACAGCCGGTCCATCCGCGCCATCGTCAGGTGGTGGTGCGTGACCACCAGGAAGCGGGTGCCGGTCTCGCGCACCATGTCGTCCAGCAGGCCGCAGAACCGCTCCACATTAGCGTCGTCCAGCGGTGCGTCCACCTCGTCCAGCACGCAGACCGGGGCGGGGTTGCAGCGGAACACCGCGAAGATCAGCGACAAGGCGGTCAGCGCCTGCTCGCCGCCCGACAGCAGCGAAAGGGCGGCCAGCTTCTTGCCGGGCGGCTGGGCGTAGATCTCCAGCCCCGCCTGCAACGGATCGTCCGAGCCGACCAGCGCCAGATGCGCGCGCCCGCCGCCGAAATTGCGCGCGAACAGCGCCTGGAAGTTGCGGTCCACCTGTTCGAACACGCTGGCCAGCCGCTCCCGCCCTTCGCGGTTCAGATGGCCGATCGAGCCGCGCAGCTTGGCGATCGCCGCGGTCAGTTCGTCGCGCTCGCGCGTCAGCGTGTCGATCTGCTGCGCGATCTCCTCCGCCTCGATCTCGGCGCGCAGATTGACGGGTCCCATCTCCTCCCGCTCGCGCTGCAAGCGTTCCAGCCGCTTGCGGGCCTTTTCCTCCGCCACCTCGCCGAGCTCGGCGGGCGGGTCGGGCAGCGCCGGGCTGGCGCCCAGCCGTTCCAGGATGCGTTCGGCGACGACGCCCCAGGCCCGGTCGGCCGCCTCATGCTCGGCCTCGGCGCGGATCGCCGCTTCGCGGGCTGCGGCCAGCGCGGCCTCCGCGGTACGCGCGGTGCGGTCGGCCGCCGCCGCAACGCCTTCGGCCTCGGCCAGCGCGTCGGTGGCGCGGCGGTGCGCCACCTCCGCCGCCTCCATCGCATCCGCCGCTGCCGCCCGCCGGGCCGCCGCCTGGGCGGGGGCGGCCTGCGAGGCGGCCAGGGCGGCAT
>JAKAZX010000295.1 GCA_021826485.1 Pseudomonadota bacterium
GCCTCGGGCGCAGCGTGGCGGACGCGGCGGGCGGCGGGGCGAGCCCGAGATCGAGCGCCTCCAGCCGGCGGATTTCGTCGCGCAGGCGGGCGGCCTCCTCGAATTCCAGATTGGCCGCGGCAGCGCGCATCCGGGTTTCCAGCTCGCCGATCGCCGCCTTCAGGTCCTTGCCGACGAATTCGGCGACCTTGGCATCGGCCACCGGCGCCACGGTGACGTAATCCTGCTCGAACACGCTTTCCAGCACGCGGCCGATCTGCTTCTTGACCGATTGCGGCGTGATGCCGTGCGCCGCGTTCCAGGCCCGCTGCTTCTCCCGCCGCCGCGCCGTCTCCTCGATCGCATAGCGCAGGCTCGGCGTCATCGAATCGGCATACAGGATGACGCGGCCATCGACATTGCGCGCGGCACGGCCGATCGTCTGGATCAGCGATGTCTGCGAGCGCAGGAAGCCTTCCTTGTCGGCATCCAGGATCGCCACCAGCGCGCATTCGGGAATGTCCAGCCCCTCGCGCAGCAGGTTGATGCCCACCAGCACGTCGAACACGCCGAGCCTGAGGTCGCGGATGATCTCGATGCGCTCCAGCGTGTCCACGTCCGAATGCAGGTAGCGCACCTTGACGCCGTTCTCGTTCAGATACTCGGTCAGGTCCTCCGCCATCCGCTTGGTCAGCGTCGTCACCAGCACGCGCCCGCCGCGCGCGGCGACCGCGCGGCATTCGCCGAGCAAATCGTCCACCTGCCGCTCGACGGGACGGATCTCGGTCTCCGGGTCGATCAGTCCGGTCGGGCGGATCACCTGCTCGGCGAACACGCCTTGCGTGCGCTCCATCTCCCACGATCCCGGCGTCGCGCTGACGAACAGCGTCAGCGGCCGGAACCGCTCCCACTCCTCGAATTTCAGCGGGCGATTGTCGATGCAGGACGGCAGGCGGAACCCGAATTCCGCCAGGATCGATTTGCGCGCATGGTCGCCGCGCGCCATGCCGCCGATCTGCGGCACGGTGACGTGGCTTTCATCGACGATCAGCAGCGCGTTTTCCGGCAGGTACTCGAACAGCGTCGGCGGCGGCTCGCCGGCGTTGCGGCCGGAGAGATAGCGCGAGTAGTTCTCGATCCCCTTGCAGGAGCCGGTGGTCTCCATCATCTCGATGTCGAACGTCGTGCGCTGCAACAGCCGCTCCGCCTCCAGCGGCTTGCCGTCACGTTCGAATTCGGCAAGCCGCTCCCGCAGCTCCTGCTTGATCTGCCCGATCGCCTGGGTCAGCGTCGGGCGCGGCGTGACATAGTGGCTGTTGGCATAGACGGTGATGCCGTCGAGCTTCGCCGTTACCTCCCCGGTCAGCGGATCGAACTCGCTGATCGCCTCGATGTCGTCGCCGAACAGGCTGACGCGCCAGGCGCGGTCCTCATAATGGCTCGGGTAGATGTCGATGGTCTCGCCGCGCAGGCGGAACGTGCCGCGCTGGAACGCGGTGTCGTTGCGGCGATACTGCAGATCGACCAGCGCGCGCGCCAGATGGTCGCGGTCGATCCGGCCGCCGGCCTCCAGCTTCACCACCATCTTGGCATAAGTCTCGACCGAGCCGATGCCGTAGATGCAGGACACGGACGCGACCACGATCACGTCGTTGCGGTCGAGCAGGGACTGCGTCGCGGCATGGCGCATCCGGTCGATCTGCTCGTTGATCTGCGCGTCCTTCTCGATATACGTGTCGGTGCGCGGGACGTACGCCTCCGGCTGGTAGTAGTCGTAGTAACTGACGAAATACTCCACCGCGTTGTCCGGGAAGAACGCCTTCATCTCCCCGTACAGCTGCGCCGCCAGCGTCTTGTTCGGCGCCAGGATCAGGGTCGGTTTCTGCACCGCCTCGATCACCTTCGCCATCGTGAAGGTCTTGCCCGAGCCGGTGACGCCGAGCAGCACCTGGTCGCGCTCCCCGTTCTCGACGCCTGCGACGAGGTCGCGAATCGCGGTCGGCTGGTCGCCGCTCGGCTGGAATTCCGACACCACGGCAAGCCGGCGCGTGGCGGGCCGCGCCGGCTGCTTCTGGGGCATGAACAGCACCGGCGGCGGCCGCAAAAGGGCCTGGGACATGGGCAACTCCTCAAGCACGAAGATGGTCCCGCGCAGTGCGCCCGTCGAGGGCCAAGCAGCCAATCTTCCAAAAAGACAACCTGTTCGTTTTCGGACGCGAAAGAAACTGGAATCGTCCGACGAAAATCGGTAGATACTGCGATTGGACGAGCATTTTGGGTGAGGAACGACGGTGCCGGCCTACGGAAAGCTTGTGCTGGTAACCTCCGTGTTCCATCCGTCGGACGTGGCATTTGCCCGCGGTTGGAGCCGGCGTGCCCCGGGCATCGACGGCTGGCGCGTCCTGCTCGACCGCGAAGTGGGGACGGAGCGGGTCAGTATCATCCCGCCGGGCGCGGACGAACCCGTCTTCATCGTCACCCGCCCGGGCGTGCGCACCGTGCTGGAACGCCGCGTCGGCGGCCCGGGGGAGGACCGGCTGGTCCTGATCGGGGAGTTCGACAATCTGCGCCAGGCCGTGCAGGCGCTCTGCCCGCTGCACGACGACCACCTCCAGGAAATCCACGAGGAGCTGGAGGTCGCCTTCCCCCGCGCCCGGCGCTGACCCCGCCTCAGCCCAGGCCGCGCGCGATCTCCCACGCCTGTTCCGCCATCAGCCGGCTGCGCCGGCCGTGCTCGATCGCATGCGCGCTGGAGGCGGAGCCGACCAGCCCGCGCTTGAGGACGCCCTGCAAAATCGCCGCGATCCGGAACATGCCGAAGACGACGTACACCTCCCAGTCCGGCACCGGATAGGGCCGGCCGGTGCGGCGGCAATAGGCAGCGATGTACTCCGCCTCGGTCGGGATGCCGAGCGCCGGCAGGTCGAGGCCGGCGAGGCCGCGATACTGCCCCGGGCTGATCCGCCAGGACATCACGTTATAGGCGAAATCCGCCAGCGCATCGCCCAGCGTGGACAATTCCCAGTCCAGCACCGCCAGCACCCGCGGCTCGGTCGGGTGGAAGATCAGGTTGTCGATGCGGAAATCGCCATGCGCCAGCGCGGTGGTCTCATGCGCCGGCAGATGGGCGGGCAGCCATTCGATCAGCCGGTCCATCGCCGGGATCGGCTCGGTCTCGCTCGCCCGGTACTGGGTGGTCCAGCGCGCCACCTGGCGGGCCAGATAGTTGCCGGGCCGGCCGTAATCGCCGAGCCCGGCCGCCTGCCAGTCCAGCGTGTGCAGCGCCGCGATGGTCGCCCCCATCGCGTCATACACCGCCGCCCGCTCGGCCGGCGCCAGGCCGGGCAAGCTCTGGTCCCAGAACACCCGTCCGTCCAGGAACTCCATCACGTAGAACATGCTGCCGATCACCGCGGGATCGGTGCAGAGCGCGAGCGGCCGGGCGACCGGCACGGCGGAGCCGTGCAGCGCCCGCAGCACCCGGAACTCCCGGTCCACCGCATGGGCGCTGGGCAGCACCTCGCCCGCCGGCTTGCGCCGCAGCACGTAGCTGGCGCCGGGCGTGGTCAGGCGGAAGGTCGGGTTGGACTGCCCGCCCTCGAACCGCGTCAGCGCGAGCGGCCCGGCATAGCCGGGGACGTTGGCGGCGAGCCACGCCTCCAGCCGGGCGGCGTCGGGCGTCTGCCGGTCGGTCATGCGATCCAGACCGGCCGGTCGCGCATCGCCGGACCCGGATCGGGCGGTACCACCCCGGCACTGCCGCCGGTCAGGCTCTCCGGCCCCTGGTAGCGGCGCAGTTCCAGCCGTGCGATCTGGTTGCGATGCACCTCGTCCGGCCCGTCGGCCAGCCGCAGCATGCGGGCGGTGGCATAGGCCTGGGCAAGCCCGTAATCCTCCGTCACGCCGGCGCCGCCGAAGGCCTGGATCGCCCAGTCGATCACCCGGCAGGCCATGTTCGGGGCCGCCACCTTGATCATGGCGATTTCCGCCGCCGCCGCCTTGTTGCCGCGCTTGTCCATCATGTCGGCGGCCTTCAGCGTCAGCAGCCGCGCCTGTTCGATCAGGATGCGGCTTTCCGCGATGCGCTCCTGCGTCACCGTCTGCTCCGCCACCGCCCGGCCGAAGGCGACGCGGGTCAGGGTGCGGCGGCACATCCGCTCCAGCGCCCGTTCGGCCAGCCCGATCAGCCGCATGCAGTGGTGGATGCGCCCCGGCCCCAGGCGGCCCTGGGCGATCTCGAAGCCCCGCCCCTCCCCGAGCAGCATGTTGTCGGCCGGCACCCGCACGTTCTCGAACATCACCTCGCCGTGGCCGTGCGGGGCATCGTCATAGCCGAACACCGGCAGCGCCCGCTTCACCGTCACGCCCGGATGCGGCAGCGGCACCAGGATCATGGATTGCTGGCGATGCCGGTCCGGATTGTCGGGGGCCGTCTTGCCCATCACGATCATGATGCGGCAGCGCGGGTCCGGCGCGCCGGAGGTCCACCATTTCCGCCCGTTGATGACATAGTCCGCCCCATCGCGGCGGATCGAGGTGGCGACGTTGGTGGCGTCGGAGGACGCCACGTCCGGCTCGGTCATCGCGAAGGCGGAGCGGATGCGCCCGTCCAGCAGCGGCAGCAGCCATTGCTGCTTCTGCGCCTCGGTGCCGTAGCGCTCCAGCACCTCCATGTTGCCGGTATCGGGGGCGGAGCAGTTGAACGCCTCCGGCGCGAACGGGGAGCGGCCCATCACCTCGCAGAGCGGCGCGTATTCCAGGTTGGTCAGGCCGGCGCCGCGCTCGCTCGCCGGCAGCCAGAGGTTCCACAGCCCGGCGGCCCGGGCGGCGCGCTTGATGTCCTCCATCAGCGCCGGGGCCTGCCAGCGGTCGCCTGTGGCGATTTCCGCCAGCAGCAGGCTCTCGTTGGGATAGATGTGCTCGGCCATGAAGGCTTCCAGCCGTGCCTTCAGGTCCAGCACTTTCGGCGAATAGTCGAAATCCATGTCCGCCCCCTGTCAGGACAATGTGCCGACCGCACCCTCCAGCACCTGCCAGGCGGCATCGCCATAGCGCTTGCGCCAGTCGGTGTAGAAGCCGGCGCGGCGCAGCGCGTCGCGGAACGGCACCGGATCGACCGTGTTGAACGCCATCCCCGCCTGCTCCAGCCGGCCGCGCAGCGTCGCATTCAGGGCGGCCACATCGGCCCGCTCGTCCAGCGCCGCGCGGTTCAGCTCGCGCGCCACGATGGTCTGCGCGTCGGGCGGCAGCCGGGCGAAAGCGCGGCGGTTGGCCAGCATCCAGAACCCGTCCCACATATGGCCGGTCAGCGAGCAGTATTTCTGCACCTCATAGAGCTTGGCGGTCTCGATCACCGCCAGCGGATTTTCCTGCCCATCGGCGATG